>CAMYKE010000060.1 GCA_947258895.1 uncultured Pseudomonadales bacterium
GAGCCGCTCAGGTCGCGGGCACATCACGCTGTCTATGCCCGCCAACGTCACCCCGCGCAGGATGAACGGGGCAACCGTGGCCGGCAAATCCATTCCACCCGCGAGGCCGCAGGCGGCCACCACGCCGCGGTACTGCATGGAGGCGCATACGTTGGCCAAGGTATGGCTACCGACGACATCGATGGCGCCGGCCCAGCGTTCCTTGGCGAGAGGTTTTGAGGGTGAGGCGAAAGCGGAACGCTCCAGCACCTCGGACGCGCCCAGACTCCTGACGTAGTCGAATTCCTCCGGCCGACCGCTCACACCGACGACGCTGTAGCCCAACCTGGCGAGTAGCGACACGGCGACACTGCCAACGCCACCGGCCGCCCCGGTGACGAGAATCTCGCCCTTGGCCGGCTCCACTCCATGGCGCTCTAGAGCCATCACACAGAGCATTGCGGTAAACCCGGCGGTACCGATCGCCATCGCCTGCGTCGGAGTGAAAGCATCGGGTAGCGGCACCAACCAGTCGCTCTTGAGACGCGCCTTTTCGGCGAGACCGCCCGGGTGTACTTCGCCGACTCCCCAGCCCGTCAGGACGACGGTATCCCCCGGCTTGTAGTCTGGGTTGTCGCTGTGCTCAACTTCACCGACCAGATCGATCCCGGGGATCATCGGGAAGCGTCGCACCACCGGTCCCTTACCGGTAATCGCGAGTCCATCCTTGTAGTTCAGCGTGGAATAAGCCACGCGAATCGTGACATCGCCATCGTGCAGCACAGACTCGTCAATGTCCTTCAGTTCCGCGCGATAACCGGCGTCGTCTTTCTCAATCAATATACCTTTAAACACTGTGTAGATCCTCCTCAATATTAGACCGATCGTCTATAAAACGACCAAAAAATTACCGGCTCAGACCGGTAAAGAATCCTCTGGCGAATACATCCAGGGGTGCCGGGCTGCGCTCAAGTTTGGCACGCAACACGGCCCCCTCCCAGCCGATCCAGAAAAACCTGGCCAGGCTGTCGCAATCTGAAGTTTCAGCAATTGTACCCTCTGCCCGCGCGCACTCGAGACAGCGCGCCAGGCGCGATTCCCAATCGGTAAACACATCAGCAAGCTGTTGCCGGTATGCCTCGGGTAGTGCACCCATCTCCTGGCCGAGGTTGCCGACCAGGCACCCGCGACGAAACCCGTGCTGTGCCATGCCGGTGCGCGCATCGGCAATGAAGTTGGCAATGCGCTCTAGCGCAGGAGTCGACTCGTCAAGCAGCCAGCGATCGAGTTTGCGAGCAAAATATGCCGCATAACTTTCAATGAGTCTGGCACCAAACGCATCCTTGCTCTCGAAATAGTGGTAAAAGGAACCTTTGGGCACTCCCACGCGGCGCAGGATTTCGTCAATACCGGTTGCCGTGAATCCCTTTTCGGTTAGCACCTCGACGCCGGCATGCACCAGCGCAGCACGCGTTTCGTGTTGGCCGTCGATCCTTTTTGGAGGCCGGCCGGGGCCCCTCCGGTTTGTGGCAGATGCTTTCATGGGCGGGAATAATAGACCGATCGTCTAGTAAATGCAAGCGCTCTTCGAAAATCGAATATCGGGTACTGAGGAGTTAGGTCATTTTGAACATACAATTACTGAAGTAACCCATCGGCGATCTCATAGCAACGCTACCCGTTTCACTCAGATATTGTTGAATATGCTGTCTGGCATAACACGGCCCGATTAAGATCTGTTCTCTGCGGAACGAAATGACCGCTCATTTGCGTCTGCTGCCAAATTCGGATAGCAAGTTCCTGTGTAGCCGCAGGGTCCTCATTGCGTATGCTCAACGCTTATAGAAAGGGTGCCTGCTATTGATGGATAGCGGCCAGGAATGGCCAGCTTAGTCAGGAAAACTGCCCACAAAATCCAGGGAGTTAATTCCCTTCGGCTTCAGCATCCTTTTGTTTCGCTATTTTATGTTCGTCTTCGGTATGCCCCATTTTCCAGTAGCTGCTGACGTATAGCTCGTCTCGCTGGACGCTGCGTTCCTGTTTAAAATACTTGCGCAGTAAACGCATATTGCTGAATTCGCACGCGGCCCAAATTGAGGGTTTGCCGTTTAGCCAGGGGATTGATTTAACGGCGTCAGACAAGAAGGTATTTTCCTGATCACTGTGCGCATTAGTCATCCAGTGGACCTGAATACCCTCGGGCTTGCTTAAATCCTGCTTATCGCGATCGCTGTTTATTTCAATTACGGCGTGGCCTTTGGCCATCGCCGGCATTACTTCCAGGTTGCAGCTAATAGCTGGAAGCGCAGTCATGTCGCCCGCGAGCAAAAACCAGTCGGCGTTCATGTCGACAAGTTTGATCGGGCCGGGGCCGGCCATTAAGATGTCTTCGCCGGCTTTTACTTCTCGCGCCCAGTTGGAAGCCGGTCCGGCGTGGTCGCCATCGCCGTGTAACACGAAATCCACGATCAATTCCTGTTTTGCGGCGTCAAAGGCACGTATTGTGTACGTGCGCATCTGTGGCCGCATGCCTGCTGCCATATCTGCTGCGCTTGGCAGCTCGGTTTCTCCAGGTAGCGGGAACAGTAACTTGATGTAACCGCTCTCCATACCTTCGGGAAAACCCTGTAATGATTCGCCACTTAAGGTGATACGCTGCATGTTTGGTGTAAGACGCTGTGAGCGAATGACGGTTACCTGGCGGGGGGCGGGTTTAGTCATGCTTGGCTCCGAATCATGGCTACTTTTTGGGTTTCTCGCTATTTGGGGTGGATATGACCTGGTGCTTGCTTAAGCACGTTCGTCAATCCAGCCATTTGTACATCACCAGCGCGTCCACGTAACCCTGCGTTGGATGTTTGAATGCTCTCGGTAGCTCGCCCACAATGATAAACCCCAGTTTCTTCCAGAGCCGGACAGCGCCTTGATTTGCAGATGCAACGAAATTGAACTGCATCGCTTGGTAGCCAAGACTGCGAGCTATGTCCTGCGAATGCTCGCACATGCTAGTAGCAAGTCCTCTGCCCCTCGCTGCACTGGAGACCATGTAACCACAATTACATACATGGCTACCTGGCCCATCGTGATTGGTTTTCAGGTAGTAGGTACCGAATATTCTGCCATCCTGCTCGACAACATATGTTTTTCGAGGTGCTGAAAGCCAGTGGATTTCAGCCTCCTGTCTTGTGGTATTGACGTGATAGGCATAGGTCCCACCTTGGGAGACTACCTCCTGAAATATCGGCCAAATATCATTCCAGTCTGAAGCAGAGGCTGCTCTTATACGCATGATCACAATTAAGATTCCGCTTGAATTAATCCGGATCGCGATATCTGCCATCGATCGAGTTCCGATCAGGATATGATCCTCCCTCTACTCGTGCAATCGGTCATATTCGAGGTTTGCGGCCTTATTCCAAATTCTACACGCGATGACAATGCGCTTTAATCGATTATCGAATTTGACGCCTGGCATGGTTAAAGCGCAACCGCGAAGTGCTTAGGCTCTCCCGTACCGGGAACCAAAATTGGTTCCAGGGAGTACTGACAGATATAGGCACGACGCGGTTGTTCTGTCCGGTTAGCGCTCGAACAATGCAAGGTCAGGCTTGAAAAGACGACGGCGCTACCCGCCGAACAGGAAATCTCAACACCCGTGTCATCACCGAAATAACCCACATAATTGCTGTTTAGACTGTCCCATCGATGCTCAATGATGCCGTCGTCAAGGTCAATGTTCCCGGGCAGCACAGCGAGTGCCCCATTTTCGGAATTGACGTCGTCCAGCGCGATCCATAAGGTCAAATACGGCTGATGGTTAAAACCGACGTAGTAGCTGTCCTGATGCCAACCGAATGCCGCGCCGGATTTTGGACCCTTCACAACAAATTGCTCGTTAAAGAGATAAACCGCGGGACCCAGGAATGTCGCTATAAAATCCCTCATGCGCGGCGACAGCAGATACTTCTCCAGCTCAGAAAAATTTTTGCACCGCTGACGCAGAAAGCGCCTGTCCTCTCCGAGCCCGATGGTATGAAATTTACCACCTTCGCTTGCGGGAGGTTCCGCAATTAGTATTTCTGCTATTTGTTGCAGTAGCACCAGTTCATCTTGCGTCAGAAAATCCTCAACAACACAGTAGCCCTGCTCTCTAAAATTGCCGTAAAAATCTGGCGTATCCATAACAAATCTTTTCTCATTGTGCCTGCGCAATCTGGACAGTCCGAACAACTTGTTTGATATACAACTGGCCATCAACTTGATTTGGTTGGTAGGCCCAATACAAATCTACAGATTCTCAGCAGTGAATGCCCTGGCTGTTTACCCGTGTAAGGCCTTACCCCGATTTACCGTATTTCGCGTAGCGCTGGAATTCCAACCGCGAAGCGTTAATCGCTCGTTATGATGCCTGTCATTTTCAAGTTCATCATGGCCTGCATACAATTGAACCAGTACAGTTTTACGAGTCTGCAATGAGGAATTCCGCCTTGACCCATGCAGCGTAAGGTAATGAAAGAACACGACATCTCCGGGCTCTGCCTCGACCGGTGTCGCGTTAACGAGAGGGTAGCGGTCCAGAAAATTATTCTGTACCTGGCCAGAGCTATTGTCTATGCGCCCCAATTTGTGGGAGCCGGGATACACGCGGAGACAGCCCATTTCGTCCGTAGCTTTGGAGACATGGATGATTGCCGCAATCATCGCATTCCCGCGACAGGGGAAGTAACTCCAATCCTGGTGCACCGGGAATGGCGATCCTGTTAGGGGAGGCTTCTGAAACAGCTTGGTGTGGTGCAGGATAATATCCGGCCCGAGAATTTCGCTGGCACAGTCCAAAAAGCGTGGATGAAATAACGCACCGGTCCAGACGGCAGAAAAACTTTGCACGTTGTGGGTATGTACTATCTGGCTACCCGCTGACTCGAGCTTATCAATTTGCGGCCCATTCCAGCGGGCATTAGTGTCTTCCCCGCTACTGTTCAACTGCGCAACTATTTTGTCAAATTCGGTCTCGAGAGATTGAACTTCAGACGCGTTAAAGATACGTTTAGCCACATAATAGCCGTTCTCGTTAAAGAATGAATTTGCGCCAGTAGCCATAATTATACGCCTAAATCAGTTACTGCAATTGAATCAGATGCTGCAGGGTTAATGAATGAAAAAGCCGGACATAAAATTACCAATCTCGGACAATTCCAGAATACCAAAGGGTTACCTTGATTCACTCGTATGGGAAGAAGAGACCGGGAAATATCTACTACGTATCGAGGCAGGCAATTATTGCTGCTTCGATAAGAACCTCACCAATGGACTGCACTGGCATCAGTTTCATGAATTCTGTCTGGTGCTGGACGGCCATGGCCAATTTCAACATGGCGAAGATATTTATGGATTGAATGCTGGCGACCTGTTTCTAGCGGATCCTCGGGTGCCACATGAAATCAGCTCCTATGAAAGCCGAGATCTTTTATTGGCATATTTCATGGTTGTCATCAAGCAATCTCCCTTACCGGTCTCGGGCGCATTGGAAGACCGATGGGTGGACCAATTCATAAAAGACCACGATATGCATAAATCCGGTCAGAACCGACTTGCGAGATACCTTGAATTATTTCAGGAAAAACACTTCGAATCCCATCACTCCTGGTATTTCCAAAGTCAGCACATGCGAAATCTGGTTTTGGAAATGATGATCGCACTGACCCGTTCCGGCACCGATAGCCTGCCGACGCCCATCGAAGCTCGATCGGATATCATACAGCGGGCCATAGAGTGGATTGAAGATCATATCGACCAACCAATCAAGGTGAAAGATTTGGCCGCTGCGATGCACTGCTCTGAGCGAACACTACGCAGGTTGTTTCATCGTCATATCGGCAAGGGAGTGCTTGAAGTGATTCACCAGCGTAAGATGTCCCACGCATGCATTCAGTTACTGATGCGATTTCCTGTCGAAGCCGTGGCCGAGCGCTGCGGGATGGAATCTCCATCTCATTTCAGCAGATTTTTTAAACAACACATCGGGCTCTCCCCAAAAGCCTACCAGTCACGCTACGCGCCACGGGAAGGAGCCAGACAAACCACGCATGTCTAATAATATCAGCAGCGACCAGGCCCGGAATTCGATACGGTTGCCGGGTATTGCAGGGCTCTAGTCTTTCTGCGGCTTCAAGTGGCTAAAATAATCGCGCCAGCTTTGGTGAGGCCGACCGGCTGCTCGATTGAAGTGGCTCGGATTATCCAATGCGCCCTCGAGAATCCCCTGGTAAATACCGCTGATTACCGTCCCGAGAAAATCACCCAGTTCCGCGATCCGTTCCGCTCGATACTCGTCTACGGTCATAGATCGATACTTCAAACCCAGGTCGAAGGCGTCGCTCAGGTATTCCGCCAACTGAGTCTGCGTGAGCGCTTCACCATGGAGGTTATAGGTGTTCCCGTTGTGCTGCGCTTCGCTCAACATTTTGGCATAGGCGAATCCCAGCTCGGAGCGGGTGGTGTAACCGCATTTGCCGTCGCCCGCACAATTGGCAATTTCACCGGCTGCGCGATAGTTGTCGATATACTCCACGTCCGGCTCGATATAGAGTCCATTGCGCCCAATGACCCAATCCAGGCCGCTGCTTTTGAGATCGGCTTCCGTTTGACGATTGCTCTGTACTACAGGAGAAAAGGCAGTCCCCTGTTCCGCTCCCTGAATGCTGGTGTAGACGATCTTTTTCACGCCAACCGCTTTCGCCGCACGAATGACATTACGGTGCTGATCAATGCGCTTGTCCGGCGCTTCCATTCCGGATACCAGTAAAATTTGATCCATCCCCGCCAGGGACGACTCGAGTTGACTATAGTTGCCGTAGTCTCCCGGGCGGATATCTACATCGAGGTCCCGGGCCTTTTCCGGTGTTCGTGCAAGACCGATGAGATTGCAGTCGCTAAGCTGTTCCCTGATAGCCTGAATAATCGCTCGCCCCAACTGGCCGCTGGCGCCGGTAACCGCAATGTTCATCGCATTGAATTCCTCTAGGTCAATTATTGGTCGGTTATCCGCGGACTATACAGCACTTCCATATGCTGCTTCCCGATGGCGAATACACAGAAGATTTCCGAGACAGGATGCGCTTTCCCGGTTGGCGGTACAATTGAGCTAGGAGCCTGTCGGACTTGGGATGAATCTACTGCGGAAAAGCCGCTCTTGTAATGAAGTGGGGACATATTTGGTACTCTCCGT
>CAMYKE010000061.1 GCA_947258895.1 uncultured Pseudomonadales bacterium
AGGCTCGTCCGCGAGGATGACTTCCGGATTCATCAGGATCGCGCGGCCGATAGCGACCCGCTGGCGTTGCCCGCCGGCCAGTTGACCGGGCAGGTGGCTGGCGCGATCGGTGAGCGCCAGTTGCTCGAGGATGGTGTCGACCCTGGCATTGCGGGTCCGGGCCGGAACGCCGGCCAGCAGCATCGGCAGGGCAATATTCTCCCGCGCCGTAAGGCGGTTGATCAGGTGGTACGACTGGAACACGAACCCGATGCGGTCGCGCCGCAACGCCGCTCGTTGCTCCTCGCCCAGATTTGCGGTGCTGATATCATCGATAAAATAGTCACCCGCGTCGGGGCGATCCAGCAGGCCGATCACGTTGAGCAGGGTGGATTTGCCGGACCCGGACGGACCCATCACGGAAATATAGTCGCCCTGGGATACCTCCAGGTCGACCCGATCCAAAGCATATACCGCTTGCTCGCCGAGATAAAAAGTTCGCGCAATGCCGACGAGCTTAATCATCACCGGGGATTACGGTTGCGCCCGGCTCGACGCCATCTGCATCCAGGCTCATGACGATGCGCTCGCCTTCGCTGAGCCCTTCGAGTACTTCCGTGAAATCCCAGTTGCCGATTCCCACCCTGATTTTGCGTTGCTCGAGCTCGCCGGACTCGCCGTTATAGACCAGCACCTGGTCGCCATCGAGGATGGTCTCGGTCGGAATCCTGAGTACGGAGTCGCGTTCCTCCAGCACGATGCTGACATCGGCGCTGTAGCCTACCAGCAGGGTGACATCATCCGGTACCGGGGTAAACTGCACATCGACATCTACGGTCCGTGCCTGTTTTTCAAGGTCCAGCACGTAGGGCGCAATGCGCACCAGTTCTCCGCCAAAAACGCGATCGGCGAAGGCATCGAGGGAAATCTCCGCGTTCAGTCCCACTTGAATCGCCTGCGCATCCACCTCATCGATGGGTGCCGTGATATACAGGCAGGAGGTGTCGATCAAGTCGACGGCAGGGGGGGTGGGAACACCCGGCGGTGAGGGCGTGACGTACTCGCCGATCTCGCCGTTGATTTCCGCGACCACCCCGTCGAAAGGGGCGCGCAGGATCGTCAGGTCCAGCAGCGCACGCTGCAATGCGAGGCTGGCCCGGGCGACCTCCAGGTCGGCACTTGCGGCTTTGCAGGCAAGATCGCTGGTCGCGGCGCGGGTGGTGGCGGAATCGACGGATTCTTCCGACGCCAGCTTACGGGCCGCGAGTTGTGCCAGGCGGTTTGCTTCGCGGGCGTCCAGCTTGGCGGTCAGGCAGGCCTGTTGCTCGCGCAGCTCGGAAGCCTGCAGATTCGCTTTCGCCTGGGTGGTGCGCGCTTGCTGATCGTCATTCCACAGTTCCAGCAACACCTGTCCGGTAGCTACCCGGTCGCCTTCGTCGACCAGCAGCGTGGCGACCCGGCCGCCAATCGGCATGCTGAGCTTTGAACGGCGACAGGATTTAACCGTACCGGCGCGGGTGTTGGATACGCTGGCTTGCACCTCGCCCCGCGCCACGACAACCAGGTCTACCGCGGGTGGGGATTCTCGCTGTGCGAACCAGATCACTGCCAGCAGCAGTGCTGCGATAACGCCAATGACGGCAATTTTCTTCATCGATATCCCCGCTTCCCTGACCTCCTCACTATACCATGGGGGCGGTATGTTGTAGTCTATACCGGTGGTTTCATTGATCACAATCAAGCAATGCAGGAGGCAAGGACGCCATGCACAGATTTATTATTCCCGTCTTTTTTTTATTTTCACCCGTCGTAATCGCCGCAGCCGTATATCGCTGGGTCGATGATGAGGGACGCATTCACTATAGTGATACCTATACCCCTGGCGCCAGGCCGGTCGATGTGTCGGTAGGGGCGCCGGATGCGCAACAGGCCGCGGAGCACAGGGCGCGGCAACAGACGCTGCGCCAGGTCGTCACGCAACAGGCGAAGCGGCGCAGGTCGATGGAATCCCGGCGCGAACAAATAGCGCGGCGGATTGGCAGCGGACGGTTGCAGCAGCAGCAAACCTGCCTGAATTTACAAAAGCAACTGGATTCACTGCAGGCAAGCTGGGAGATCAAGCGCCGGCGGGGCTACCAGGCCGCGGACAAACGCAAGTTCACTGCCCGGCGAGCAGGGCTGCGTCAGCAGCTCTCGGATTCCTGCGGTTAGGAGCCTGCCGGGACAAGCGTCTCCCGCTCTACAGCCAATGCAGGTGCAAACTGTGCCTGCTATGATTCGTGACAACTGAGTTACAAAGAAAAGGGAGTGTTACGACCACGCCGCCGGCAAGGGTCTGCTGAACATCTCGGGATCCGGGCGCAGTCAGGTGAGCGAAACAGATATGACAATCAGTACCGCTGTAATGAGCACCAGGACCGCCAGGGTCCTGGCGATGTTCAGCGCGATGGTTTTGTCTTCCGTATGCATCGCAGTAGCTTCCCCCGCCAGGTTCATTGACGGTTGGACTTTACGGTATGCGACCGATGCAGTGGTTGATGCGGATCAACTGGCGCAGTTTTCGCGGCGGGACTGGAGTAATCAGGAGCTGCGCGCAGCGCGCGAGGCCCGGGGATTAGCAGCGGGCGTTGTGGCAGGTTCCAATTTGCTGCGCCAGTTCCAGCCGTGTCAGGTGTGGAGAGAGCGGGGCATGCTATAGCTGCGCAGGTACGCGGCGAATTCCTTCAGGGTTTCGATGCCGCTTTCCTCGGCTTGGGAACACCACTCGCTGAGGGCTTCCCTGATCTCGGCTGAGTTATGAGCACCCTTGCGCCAGATATCGTCCAGGGCGCGGCGCATCTCGTACACACACTCGAAAGAGGGGTAGTGATGCAGCAGCGTGCGAATATCATGCTTGTCCTTGTCGTCAATCAGGGATGGTTCACCGATAAGTAACCGCCGGGCGCGGCGCAGCAGGGATTTGTTTGGCTCACCGGCCGTATTTTTTTCACGCTTGACCAGCGGCGCAACCACCTTGCGTGAATACTCAGCCATGATGTGAAAGCGATCATTTACGGTCGCCCATGCAGTGTCGAGGTCGATGCGCTGTTTGCCGGATACGCGTTCGGCAATCGGTCCCACCCGTTTTACCCTGGCCAGGCCCAGAAGCCGGAACAGCCTGATCCACTGCCAGCCAATGTCCAGCTCCCACCATTTCACCGACAGGCGTGGTGAGTTTGGGTAGGTATGATGGTTGTTGTGCAATTCTTCGCCGCCGATCAACAGCCCCCAGGGCACAATATTGCGGGCTGCATCGGGACATTCGAAGTTGCGATAGCCCCAGGCATGTCCCACGCCGTTAATAACGCCCGCCGCGAACAGGGGTATCCATATCATTTGTACTGCCCACACGGTGAGGCCAATGGCGCCGAACAACAGCAGGTCGATGGCCAGCATCAGGGCAATGCCGACGTTGTTGAACCGGTAGACATGCCGTTCGAGCCAATCCTCCGGCGTGCCGCGGCCGTATTTATCCAGGGTCTCCTCGGTGCCCGCCGCCTGGTAGAGTTCGCTGCCCTCCCAGAATACCGTACCCAGGCCCTTGATCACGGGGCTGTGGGGGTCGGTTTCGGTTTCGCAATGGGCGTGGTGCTTGCGGTGAATCGCGGTCCATTCGCGGGTCACGATACCGGTTGTTAACCATAACCAGAAGCGAAAAAAGTGCTGCAGGCCGGCGTTCAGTTCGAGGGCGCGGTGCGCGCAATGGCGGTGCAGGTAGACAGTCACCGATACGATGGTGATGTGGGTCAGGAGCAGGGTAACGAGGACCAGTTGCAGGGTCGATAATTGCAGGATGCCTTGGTGCCACATAAATCGTTTATCTCGCAGCGGTTGGAATTATGTTGGCATAACTCTACGCGTTACCCCGTATTTTTTCAACACGGGAGGCAACCGCAGTTCCCGAGTGGCTTCGGAAACCTTGTATTACCTGTGGCCGCTGCTAGGTTTAAGGGAGGCCAGGCCCGGGGTGAGACTGGCTGGAGTTCGAATGTGCCAAAGGGTAGTAGAAAATTAAATATATGAATCAACAGGATAGAGCTTATTCTGGTGATACCGTAGGGGTTGAAACTTGCAGGGTTGGCGGCCGGACCGATAAATGACCAAAGCAACAGGCACTAATACGGATCCGGGTCATCTCGACTTCCGCAAACTGGAGGTCGCCGGTCTACAGATCCGTACCGGGACTCGCGCCGGCCCGGGCAGGCCATTACTGATTTTCAACGGTATTGGCGCAAATGCCGAGTTGTTGAAGCCGTTTCTTGCAGCGCTTCCTGATGTTGCGATTGTAACGTTCGATGCCCCCGGTACCGGACACTCGCAACGGCCGCCAATGCCGCGGGGGCCGGCATGGGTCGCAGGGCTGGCCGCCAATATTCTCGATCAACTTGGCTACACTGACGTGGATGTGCTGGGGATATCGTGGGGCGGCGC
The DNA here is from genome assembly GCA_947258895.1 of uncultured Pseudomonadales bacterium. The sequence continues at coordinate 4,450 of CAMYKE010000061.1, forward strand.
GGTGGCCCAGGAATTCGCCTGGAAGTACAGGCGGCGTTGCAGACGGCTGATTCTCGCAGCCAGCGCGACGGGCCGGCTGTCGATTCCTGGCAATCCGCTGGCGCTGCTGCACATGGCGCGTCCCGATAGGTTCCTCGACCCGGAATTTCTGGAACGCAATGCCGGCCTGCTCTATGGTGGAATCTTCAGCGAATCGCCGGAACTGGTCCGGGAGCACATCAACCGCGCCAACGCACCCAGCGCAATCGGCTACTTTTTCCAGCAGCTGGCGTTGTTGAACTGGACCAGCGTACATTGGCTGCACCGAATCAAGCAGCCAACCCTGATTCTCGCCGGCAAGTATGACCCCCTCGTGCCCATGGCGAACGCCCTGTTGTTGTATTGGCTGATCCCCAACACCAGCCTGCATAAATATGCCTGCGGCCACCTGTTTCTGGTCACCCGTCCAGAGGAGGTCGCGGCTACGGTACGGCCGTTTCTGGTGGCGGATGACAGCCCCTGAAAATGCGGGTTTGCAGGGGCTTCCCGGGTACTGAATATAACAGCTGGTGGACTACGTTTGCGGCGCTCTACTCGTCTATAATCGGGCCACTGTTTTTTATCGCGAGTTGCAGAAGATAGATGCAAGGATTTCATCAAAAAGCGCTCTCCATCGGGCTGGTCCTGGTCGTATTCCTGCTGCTCCTGGCCAGTTCCGCCCCGGCCCGTTTGCTCAATCCCGCTTTGGCGCTGTGGTTTCCACAACTGGTGGTCGCCAACAGCTCCGGCACGATTTGGCATGGCAAGGCGATGCAGGCATGGTTCCGGCATGAAGGCAGGAGTGCCGCGCTGGGTGAACTGGAATGGCAATTGAGCCCGCTATCGTTGCTGTTGTTGCACCCGCGACTGGAACTGCAGACTCGCGCCGCCGCGCAATCGTTGACCACCCGGCTGTCCGCTTCGCCGGGGGGCGAGGTGAGGGTCAGCGAATTGCGGGCCAGGTTCCCGTTGTCGATACTGAAACCCTGGTATCCGCTGCTGCTGGACGGCTTGGTATCGATCGATGTTGCTGCACTGGTGTATCACCGTAATTGGTTGCAACAGCTCGATGGCAGTATGGAGTTAGACGCTGCGCAATGGAGACTTGGCCGCAATTCGGTGCTGTTGGGAGATTACCGGGCGCAGTTGGCAATGGCCGGCGAGGATGTGTTGGCGCGCCTCAGCGATGACAATGCCAACCTGGGGATCGAGGGTACGGTGCAGCTGGCAGAAGACGGCGCGTACCAGGCGGATGTGCTGTTTCAGGAGCGTGCCGCCAGCGTCGCCCCGATATTCCAGTTCCTGTCGATGATCGGCACCGCCAACGGCGCGGGCAGCCTGGCGATCAAAAGCCGGGGCAATATTCACGGCCGCGCAGGGAGGCGACAGTGAATCGATCCTGGCTGGTTATCCTGCCGCTGTTTGCGCTGCTGGCCGTCGGCGAGAGCCGCGCAGAATGGCTGAGCGATGCGCAGGACATCATGGGTACCCGGGTCAGCGTCGAGTTGTGGAGTGACGACGCGGTGGCCGGTGGGCAGGCGATCGCTGCCGTGATGACCGAGATGCGCAGGATCGAGCAGCTGCTGAGTTCCTATCTCGAGACCAGCGAGCTGTCGCGCCTGAATTCTTCGGCCGCCAGACGGGCGGTGCCGGTGGGTGACGAACTCTACCAGTTGCTGAATAAATCGCTGTATTACTCGCGGCTCAGCGATGGCGCCTTCGATATCAGTTATGCATCGGTGGGTCGCCAGTACGGGTATCGGGAGTCCCGGCAGCCCGATGCGCAACAACTGCTGGAATTGCTGCCCGCCATTGATTACCGGTCGATACGGATCGATCATGCGGCGCGCACCGTGCGCTTTACGCATCCCGAACTGAAGATCAGCCTGGGTGGCATCGCCAAGGGCTATGCGGTGGATAAGGGGATCGAGCTCTTGCGTGCGCGGGGCATCGTCTCTGCTATTGTTAGTGCCGGTGGCGATAGCCGCATTCTTGGTGATCGAGGCGATCGGCCCTGGGTGATGGGTATCCGTCATCCCCGGAACGACGGGGAGTATGCGGTAAAGATCCCGTTGCAGAACACCGCCCTGTCCACATCCGGCGACTACGGGCGGGTTTTTATTTCCGGGGAGGGAGAGCGGGTGCATCACATCCTCAACCCGGACACCGGCAGGTCGGCGACCGGGGTGCAAAGCGTGAGTATCCTCGCGCCGCTGGCGATTGACAGCGATGCGTTGTCGACCACCGTGTTTGTGCTGGGTGTCGAGCGCGGCCTGGAGCTGGTTAACCGGGTCGACGGTGTCGACGCCATCATCATCGATGGCGCCGGCAAGCTGCACTATTCTGCTGAATTACTGATGCCGGTACAGCGGTAGCCAGTTTTCGCAGCCGGCTAGCCGCCATATCTCACCGATTCGGCGATCCAATGCCCCGAAGCCTTGTCAGTACAGTGCGAATTGCCTATTTGGTTTCTCGCCGGATCTTGCACGTTGTACGGAATTTTTCTCCTGGGGCTATAGCGACGGCTATCCCCTTCCTCGGAAAATCCCGTACACCGCACAATCTCTCGGCGATAATTCCAAAAATCGGTGAGATATGGCGGCTAGCCGTCACCGACCAGCGCGCAACAGGGCGCGTATCCCCTTCGTCGGAAAATCCCGTACACCGCACAATCTCTCGGCGATAATTCCAAAAATCGGTGAGATATGTCTAGTACCAGACCGAAAAGAATAGCCGAATCACATCGGCATCGAAGCCGTAGAGGGGCTCTTCGCCGGGCAGGGCGACCTGGGTCACGTCCCGGAAGTTGTCGTAGTCGAAGATAATGTGATCCCACTGCAGGTTGATGGTGGCGCGGTCGACAAATTTGCCGCGCAGGTACGGGATCGAGTAGCTGACTCCGGCTCCCATGGTCTGGCTGGTCAGTTCACTCAACTCTTTGTCACGGGCCCGGAAATCCTTGTCGTCCAGCGAGGCGAAGCTGAACAGGTCGTCATAGAAGTAGGCGCTGCTCTGCGCATACTGGCGGAATTTCAGGTCTACGATCCAGTCTTCGCTGAAGGTATGGGTGTAACCCAGCTGGAAGGTGTGGCCCTCGATATCCCAGTCATCGGTGTAATAGCGGTAGCTGAATTTGAGCGCCGCCCGCCACGGCAGGAAGTAACTGGCGGACAGGTTCGCCGCGTCGCTGGTGCGGGTCCGCGGGTACACCTCGGTGGCGGTCTGAAAGCCCTGGGCAGGATCGAGCGGATCGTTGAGAAAGCGATAACTGCGATAGGGATTATTGAGGTAGCCTTCTTCGGTGATGGCCTCGAAGCTCAGGCTTGCCATCAGCCGGGGAGTCAGAATCTGGCTGATGCCAAACCGATAGTTGTGGCGATCGGTTTCGTCGAAAAAGGACTCGTTACCAGTTTGCATCACCTCGTCGGCACCGCGCGAGTAACCAAAGGAGAGGGTGGTAAGGTCGCCAAACATGTCCTGGCTGACGTTGATGTAAAAGGTGCTGGCCGCGTAATCGTTTTCCTCACTACTGGTAAAACCGCCGCTGATGACGGATTTGTCGTGCAGGTAATCGGCGGTAAGGCTGTATTCGGTGCGCTCTTCACTGTATTCACTGGCGCCGCTGGCCAGCACGTCGATGGAGGCGCTGCTGACGCTGTCCACATAGTAGTTGGCGCTTACCGAGACGGTCTCGGCAAAACTCTTGCGCACCAGCACTGATGGGCCGTCGATGGTCATGCCGCCGCCATCATAGCTGTGATACATGATGTCCGCCCGATCCTCCGGCAGGATTGCGGCACTGACGCCGCTTGCCAGGAGCAGCCCCGCCAGGGCCAGGACAAGGAAGCGTCTAATTGCAGCCACAACCGCCTCCCGCGCCGCCTTCGGCCCCGCGTGCGCCTTCGCGCGCCTGGAACACGTGATGCAGATAGGAATTGGCGACCGGATCGCGGTCGGCACTCATGATCGGGTCGGCCAGGTTGTCTCGCTGGTAGGGCTTTACCCAGGGCTCGATCGGTTTCATCGCACAGCCCGCTCCGCCCAGCGAAATCAGCATCAGCAGGATGAGGTAGCGATAGCGCTGCATCTGCGTACTCCGATTACTCGCGGACCAGTTTCTTGATTTGCGCCTGGTAGTCGTCCTCGTAGCCGCGCTTGTAGCCGCGGTGCAGGAAGCGCATGTTGCCGTCGCGGTCCACCAGAATAGTGGTGGGCATGGCGTCTACGTCGAACAACTTGCTGATTTCGTTGCTGCTGTCATAGAGCACGGGAAAAGTAACGGGAATATCCCGCAGCACCTTGTCCGCTTTGCGCGAGTCGTCGTCGATATTCACCCCGAACACGGAAAAACCCAGCTTCTCATAACGCTGGTGCAGGTCATCCAGCAGCGGCATTTCCTGGCGACAGGGGCCGCACCAGGAAGCCCAGAAGTTTATCAGCACCACCTGGCCGCGATATTCGCTGAGGCGCAGGTTCTCGCCCGAGTTGCTTTTCAGGGTGAAGTCCGGCGCCGGGCCTTCGATGGCTGACGCCGACGCGAACGTGCTGGCAAAAAACAGGATACTAAACAATACGGACTTCATGTCATTACCTCGGAGTGTGGAAAAAGAGTGTGTAAAACGCGTCATGATGCTAGAAAAAAAACGTAAAGCCGGTGTTGAACTGGAGGTTGTGGGTTTCCTCTTCCGCGCCAAAACTGTCGCGATCAAAAATGTGGTCGCGCACGTCAAAGTGCAGGGCGATCCAATCGGTTAGCAGCAAGCGATAGCCCGCGCCGGCGGTAATGGTGAACCAGCTGTCACCGGCGAATTCGGTGCTGCCGGCCCCTGCAACAAGGTAAAACGAGGAATTAAAGGCAAACCGGTTGGCAATAAAGGAAACAGGTTCCAGCCCACGGACAGGTCGTACCAGGTGTAATCGCGGTCCGCGTCGCTGAACAGCGGCGAACCACCGCTGAGTTGCTCGAAGCTGGTCAGGTCACCGCTGGCCTGTCCATAGGTCGCCTCGACAAAAAAGTCCTCGGTAAGGTGGTATGCAAACCGCGCGCCCAATGCGCTGCTGCTGTCGAAGTCCTCGATAGCGATGATGCCGGCGAAACCGCCGATCTCAAAATTTTCCTTGTCGATTTTCGCCGTCTTGATCTCGCGGCGCTCGAGTTCCGGCTCGATGACCTGCGCCACCGACTCCTCTTCCGCCAGGGCTGCGGTAATCGGTGCCAGGCCCAGGGCCAGCACGCCGCCTAGAAAAAGGTGCTTAAGCCTATTTTCCATTCTTCAATTTCCTCGTCGTCATCACGATCGGTTAATACGATGTAGTTTTTGTATTGCAGGCGAAGGATAAAGCGGCGGCCAAGGTACGCGCGCACGCCGGCGCCTGCGTTCAATGTGTCGTCGACTCGATCTTCCACTGTAACAAGTGTAGACCGTGGATTGGTTTCCCGCACACCGCCGCCGATGGTCAGAAACGGCGAGACCCGCCAGTGGGGGAAGGGTTGGTGGACGATGCTGAGGGTAGCCGCCCGGCCATTGGAAAAATCGCCAAAGGTTTCCGAGAGAGCCCCCTCCAGCGAGACATTGCGTGTCAGGTGATACGCGCCATAGGTGGTAACGGCGCTGCTGCCGCCAAAATCACCCAGCAGCGCGCCCATTTCCCATTTGCGAGCCATGTAGCTTTCCCGATTGGCGCGGTCAACCGCCAGCGGCTGGTCATTCTGGTCGCTGGTGAGGATCATCTCGTCGACATGCACCCAGCCCTCGATTGCCCTGGAGTTGCGCACCTTGATCCAGTCGGTGCGCTGCTTCAGCACGGTCACCGTCTCGCCACGTTCTGCGACATAAAAGATCGGGTAGCCACGACCGGGACCGGTCCGGATATTGATAAAGGCTTCGTGCACGGTAGCCCGCAACGCCTCATTCTTGCCTCCCCAGCTCAGGATCGCCACCGGTCCGGCAGCCTGGACTGCCATCGGGGCCAGGCTCAGCAGCATGCCCATGGCCAGCGTCGCTAGCAACGCGCCGCTGGCCGGACGGCCTGATTGTGGCTCGCAGCCACAGCCTTTTGCCTGGCGGGCAGTATACGGCGGTTGCCAGCGAAACGGGCGAAGTGGGTGTCGAGGTGCCATGAATCTCCAGCGCTATTGGGGGATGCGCAGATCAAACGGATTGTTAAAATACTGCGCGCCGATATCCAGCCATTCGGAAATGAGGCGCAGTTCACTGGGTGAGAGCAGTCCGGTATGGTCGACCTGCGCATCAATGTGCACGGTGCCGTTGTCGACACAATTGGCCGGAGCGGGACTCAGGTCCTGCTGGAAGCGACCACATTGGGCCGGGCCCGTTTCGAAGCAGGCAAAAAAGCCGTTGCTGTTGTTGGCGCCAGCGCTGCTGAGGGTTTGCTGTACCGGGAAGGTCGTGATCTGCAGCAGCTGGTTGCCGTCTGCATCGACCACCGTACATTCCCGCTGCCGTTCCGCCAGCGCATTGGCATTGTTGATCCACAGTTCCTGGTCGCCGCTAAGCAGCTCGCGGTAAGAGCGGTAGTGGTCAGGGTCGATATCCGACACGGCCGAGGTCAGGTCGAGCTGGCCATCGGGTACCTCGGTATTGTTGTTCGAGGTGTGGCAACCGACACAGGTATCGATCATGTTGTTCTGGGCATCCATGCGGGAATCTCGTACCCGCTCCCAGATAGGCTGGATATGATCGATATAGTTGATCACGATCCGGCCCGGCAGTTGCGGGTCCAGGTTTGGTACGATAATCGGGGTGCTGGCGGGAATATCGGTCCAGGCGGGATCATAGGTATAGTCGATATCCGGGTCGGGGGTCAGCCCGCCAGCGGTATCGGTCCACTCGTCGGTATAGGTAATGTGCAGGGAAAGGTCACGTTCCAGCGCGGTCTCATTGCCGTTCGGGCGGCGCAGGTCGTAGACTTCGGCCATGGTTTCGCCGATCGCGGTGCCAAACAGGTCGGGACGGGCGCCGACGAAGCCGATGGTTGCGCCCAGCGGCTGGGCGCCGGGATTAGCGGATACCGGTTGTGAATCGAGGCGCCCGTGGGGCAGTTCGCTATCGCCCGCATGGCAACCCGTACAACGCAGGATTTCGCCGGCGCTGACCTGTAGCCAGTGGTCGTGGCGTTCGCTGACGCGGCGGCCATTGCTATCGAGCGCACTGATCATGAAAGGCGTATTCGCAGGAACCTTGATGGTCGCGGAGCCATCCGGCTCAACCAGGGTATAGCCGGCAATCTCCCGCATGCCCTGGGCGGCACTGACGCCAAAGGCGGAACCGGGGAGGTCCTGGATTTCGTCGTCGGGAATCGGCACTGGCTGCACCACCCTGACAAAGCGAATCGGGCGCTGTGCATAGGCCGTCGTACCCGGTTCGGACAGGGCGCTGATACCCGTTGCTGATACATCGACGCCATCGAGATCATAGAAGCTGTCGATCAGCAGTATGCCGCTGTTTTCGTTGTGCAGATCGGCATTGGTGTAGGCGCTATCGTCGATCACAGCCGGAAAGCTGCGCGGCTCCGCTGCGACGATATCGGTCAGCATGAACCCTTCGCTGGGGGGGACCACTACCTGTTGCGTGTCCTCGGCGGTATCGAATATCCACAATCCATAGAGGGGCGGCGCCAGCAGGCCGTCCGGAGGGCCGATAGTGCAGGGTTGGAAGAGCCCATCAATGTCGATCACGCGACATGGGCTCCAACTCACCAGCACCCGATTGGTACCATCCTGCAACGGGTATGCCGCCAGGTACTGACCGCCCGGTGAGAGCAGGTCATCGGTACGAATATCGGTGCTGGTGAGCGGAGTTTGGCTATCGCCAGTGGCGCCCTGGCCGCCCCAGACGGGCTGGTCAGATTCGACATAACCACTGGTGTCGATAATTACGATGTTGCCACCAAAGCTGTCCGGCTCGAAGGTGCGCAATACCGAAATAATGCGGCCGTCCTGCATCTGCCTGGGCTGGGTGAATTGTACGTTGCTGCCGGCAGTGCCCGTGTCGCCGCTGTGATGGCCATACACGAGCGAGCTCTGGGCACCGCTCGGATTCAGCCGATGCAGGCTGAGCTGGTTGTTGCCCGGACCATTGTTCCAGCGGCTGAACAGGATTTCGCCGGATTCCAGGGTGGTAGGGTCCAGGTCATGGCTTTGGTTGAAGGAAATCTGTTCGAAGGAATTCGTTTCGGGGTCATATATGTGCAGGACGGTCGCCGGTACGTCACGGCCTTCCTCCAGCGCGGCATAGATCAGGGCGCGGCCTTCATTGAGCTGACGCGCCTGCGCTGCGACCTGACGGGTCGAACTGAACACGATCCGGTCATCGGTCAGGAAATGAGGTGCGATATCTTGCGCCCCGCCCACTTCGACGCCCTCGTTTCGTGTTAACCGTGACGGGATCACATAGCCCAGTTCCCCGGTCACGAAATTATAGGACCACAGGTTCCAGGTGGTAAATTCCAGGTTGTTGGCAAACGGTTCCGGAACGACCCGGGCGGCAAAGATCAGCACCTCGCCATCGAAAGAGGTGTCCAGGTCTTTGATGTCAATCGCTAGCTCGGTCTCGGCAACGCCTTCCTCCAGAGCGACGATCGCCGCAATCTGCGGTGTGAGATTGACTTCCTCGGCAAGATTGGAAGACCGGCTACGCACCAGCAATTCCGCACCCGGGTTGAACGCATCGGGGTCGCGCAGATCCCATTCCATAT
>CAMYKE010000062.1 GCA_947258895.1 uncultured Pseudomonadales bacterium
TTGTTCGAACTCCTGATGCGACGCTACAACCAGCGCCTGTACCGCGTGGCCCTGGGGGTGCTGGGTAAGCATGATGACATCGAGGATGTGCTGCAGGACGCCTATGTGGCGTCATACCAGCATCTTGATCAATTCAAAGGCGAATCGTTCGGACCCTGGATTACGAAAATTGTGCTCAATGGGTGTTTTTCCCGGTTACGCGCAAAACGACACATCAGGCTCGTTGAAAATGAAGAACATGGGGATACCGCCTCCCACTCAGTAGTGGAGGCCTCGATGCTGGAACAGGGTCCTGAACCGAGTGCTCATCGCAGCGAAATGCTGCAATGCATGGAAGACGCGATCACCGGTCTGCCGCGGGACTTCCGGTCCGTGTTCCTGCTGCGGGCAGTGGAACAGCTGTCCGTTGATGAAACCGCGACCTGTTTGGAAATAGCACCCGCCACGGTGAAGACCCGCTTCCATCGGGCCAGAAACCTGCTGCAACGTAACCTGAGCCGAAAAATCGATGCCTGCGCCGCGGATGCGTTCGTTTTTGGGGGGACTCGATGCGATCGCGTCGTCAGGAACGTGTTTAGCCGACTCACGCGTTTGTAATGCGGGTCGCAACATTTTTGAGAGGACAGGGAAATGAATAAAGGGATGACTGGTGCAATTCTTTCACGAGTCGCAGCACAAGCTGCGTTGCTGGCGACGATCATGATTCTTGCCACGGGCGTCTCGGCGAGCGCCTCAGCGGGCGGATCACCTCGAGGTTTCCATGCACTGCCAGAGGAACTGCATGCGCTGCAGGCGGTGAGAAAAGGCCGTGAAATTTTCCGGGAGGACACCTTTGGCAATGAGGATTTCTGGGGTGGTGCGTTACGGTTGCACGAAGCGATCGCGGGCGAGCAATTGGGAGGCGTCGGCGCCGGGGTCAGCCCGGCGGCCGCACTGGGGCTGGGCCTCAAGGTGGATTCGCGCGCCCTCCCCAAATCTGTGCGCCGCGCCCTGCGCAAGGGAAGGCTGGACCTCGAGGATCCCGCCGTGACTGTAGAACTCCTCAGGCTAAACGCCGTTTTGGGTGTAACAGGAAGCTTCGATGATTCGGGCACCTTGAATGCGGTTGGGATCACCTGTGCGCTCTGCCACAGCACGGTCGATGACTCGTTCGCCCCGGGCATTGGCAGGCGCCTGGATGGCTGGGCGAACCAGGACCTGAACGTGGGCGCGATCATCGCCGCCTCCCCCGATCTATTTCCATTTCAGACGCTGCTGGGCGTTACCGCCGACACCGTACGTGAAGTGCTGAACAGCTGGGGTCCCGGAAAATTCGATGCCTCGCTGCTCATCGATGGCAAAGCGTTTAGACCGGACGGTACCAACGCCGCCGTGCTAATACCGCCGGCTTTCGGCCTGGCGGGGGTCAACATGCATACCTGGACGGGCTGGGGTTCGGTCACCCACTGGAATGCTTTCGTCGCCGTGCTGGAGATGCAGGGCAAGGGTACGTTCTACGATCCCCGCCTGCAGGACGCGACCAAATTTCCGGTTGCCGCCGCCAACGGATTTGATAACGTACGCAATGATCCGGACCTGGTGACCGGCAAGCTCGCCGATCTGCAGCTATTTCAACTCGCGATGCCCGCCCCGCCCGCACCACGCGGAAGCTTTGATCGAGCAGCGGCGCAGAAAGGCGAGGCCCTATTTAACGGCAAAGCCGACTGCGCGCGTTGCCATGTGCCCCCCATCTATACCGAGCCCGGCTGGAACCTCCATAGCGCAGAGGAAATGGGCATCGACGACTTCCAGGCCACGCGGGGCCCGGAGGATGCCTACCGAACAACGCCGCTGAAGGGGCTGTGGACCCACGGGGCGCGGGGTTATTTCCACGATGGCCGTTTCGCCACCCTGGATGATGTGATTCAGCATTACAACCAGCATTTTAGCCTGGGGCTCAATGGCACAGAGCGGCACTACCTGGTTGAGTTCCTGAAATCCCTCTAGGGCGACTAACCGTTCGGTGCAATAAAACGAGAGAAAAAAATGGGGCAGGTTGAACCTGCCCCATTTTCCTGTTTTCTTTTTTCTCAACTCCCCGGTTCCGGCTTCATTGCCGGCGCCGATTCAGCCCCCGGCGGGCACGCAACGGATACCCTTCTGGTAATCACTGCCCGCACCGATCTGGATATTGGCAATACCGATCTCGAGCTCGCCGGCCGTTGCAATGACCAGCGGCCGGGTTACCTTACTGAAATCCGCACCGGCATCTGTGAGGCAGCGCAAGTCAACATAAACGTCCTGCCAGGTTCCCTGTGGCAGCTCGTCAAGCAGCTTGTTCAGCTCCAGCCTGGCGCTACAGTCTTTGCCACAGTCAATACGCATCTCCACGCCAGCCGTGGGTTTGCGATCAACGCGCACGACAAAGGCCAGGGCGGCATCCTGCTCGAGGTACTGGCTCAGGTCCTGCGGCGTTTCCGCTTGCAGGAACGCCTCGCCATGAACGCGACCCTGCCAGCTGATCGACAGCGCGTCTTCCTGCATGTCCTTGTCCAGCACCTGCATCGTCACGTCCGGCGCACCCTCGGTAGTCACCACCTTGCCGGAAAATGCAACAGCGGGATTATCCTCGCTGCGGACAAAGAGCTGCCATGGTTTTACCGCCCGCCACATAAACAGCCACACGGGCTTGAGCTGCGAACCGTGGTCTACCTTGACGACCTCCGGCAGATTATCGGCAAGCTCCACCTGATCCCGGTAACTGAGACCGAAGCCATAAGCGAACAGCGGATCGTAGTCCGCATCCTGATAATTGAGGGTGGTTTGTGACGGGTCGCGCGGCCAGGAGAAGGATAGCTTGCCGCTGAAGTCGTGATTGACGCGCCCGGATGCGTCCTTGAAGATCACATCGGCGATACCCGCCCCCTCCGAACCCGGCAGCCAGGCAGCAACGAATGCATTCGAGCTATTCAGTTCGCTGTTTACCCACAGCGGGCGCCCGGAAAGAAACAGGGATACTACCGGAATCCCCTGTGCCTTGAGCCGCTTGAGTATTTCCAGGTCCTCGGGCCGGGCCTCGCTATAGGCGAGGCTGGCAACGTCACCATGCCATTCGGCATAGGGGTCTTCGCCGAATACCACGATGGCCACGTCGGGCCGGTCATCGAAAGCGCCGTCTTCGCTCAGTGTCGCAGTGCCACCGGCACCTTCAACTGCGTCGCGGATGCCTTCGAATATCGAATCGGCAGCGGGGAAGTCTTCCCGGGTGGTGTCGGTACCTTGCCAGGTAATCGACCAGCCACCGCTCTGCTTGCCAATATCATTGGCGCCATCACCGGCAACCAGTACCTTCTGGCGTCGCTCCAGCGGCAGGATGCCGCCGTTGTTCTTCAACAGCACCAGGGATTTGCGCACCGCTTCCCGGGCGATCGCCCGGTGTTCAGGCGAGCCGAGCACGCCGGGCTTGCCCGCGAATTCGCGTGTCGACGGCGCCCCCTTTTCAAACAGTCCCGCACGGATCTTGACGCGCAGTATCCGGGTGACCGCGTCGTCGAGGCGGGCGAGAGTTATCTCGCCGGATGTAACCTGCGCCAGCGTATTGTGGTACAGCTCCTCCCAGTCCGAGGGCGCCATCAGGATATCGACGCCGGCATTGATTGCCGGTGCGCAACTGGAATTGGTGCAGCCGGGCACGAACCCGTGGCCGTTCCAGTCACCGACCACCAGGCCATCGAACCCCATCTGACCCTTGAGGACCTCCGTCAACAGATAGTGGTGGCCGTGTAACCGGTCCCCCTGCCAGCTGTTGAAGGACGCCATGATGGTTTGCACCCCCGCTTCCAGCGCGGTGAAGTAACCGGGAGCGTGGATATCCCGTAGTTCTTCCTCTGAAACGGGAGTGTCACCCCGATCCTGTCCGCCCCGCGTCCCGCCGTCCCCGATAAAGTGCTTGGCCGTGGCCAGGGTTTTGTCACCGCTGAACAGGTCTTTGCCCCTGGCTCCCTGCAACCCCTCGACCATTTTTCCGGCATACTCCCTAACGATTTGGGGATGTTCGGAATAGCCCTCGTAGGTGCGTCCCCAGCGATCATTGCGCACCACCGTTACGGTCGGCGCAAAGGTCCAGTCCAGCCCGGTGGCTGCCACTTCCCGGGCGGTTGCCGCACCGATTCTATGCAGAAGTTCCGGATCCCGGGCGGCGCCCAGCCCGATATTATGGGGGAACAGGGTGGCGCCTATCACGTTATTATGCCCGTGTACCGCGTCGGTCCCCCACATAATGGGAATCGGAGTCCGACCACCGCTGGAATCCATGGAGGCATGGTAAAAGGTATCGGCCAGCGCCGCCCAGTCCGCGACGCTGGCGTTTTTATTGTTGTCCGGGTACATGCCACCGCCATTTAGCACCGACCCGATATGATATTTGGTGACTTGCTCGGGAGTGATGTCCTTGATGCCGGGCTGTATCAGTTGCCCGACCTTTTCTTCCACGCTCATTTTGGCCACCAGCCCCGCGACCGTGTCCTCTACCTCGGGGGTCTTTTTGATTGCGCTTTTGATGGCCGGCCATACAACTACAGAAGACGCCAGCAGCGGTGCATTATCGGCGTACCCGACCGTGGCACAGCTCACTATCACCAGCAGCACGAAACATAGGCTGGTCAACAGGGGATTACTATTGATCAATCGCATATCGAATCCTTATTGCAGTAGGCAACGTGTCGAGGGGCGCCACGCCTGAGCGCATGCGGGCTCGCGAGGCATGAAAATAAGAAGATGAACGATACAAGAAGCACCAGCCGTTATTGTTACTATCTTATCCTAAATTTTGGCGGGCGGCAGTGTCAGGTCGCTTCACTTTTGGAGTGGGCAACCGCGTTGGGTGTTGTGCCGGTTTTACAACAACTGCGACCCCTTTCCCGTCCAATCACCATGGGCAAATGGATCAGTAACCAGCACCCATAAGCCCCCCAACTGGCAATAACCTGTGCGGCAAAGTCACACCAGTTGCAGGTTTACCACCATGACGCAAGAGAGCTCCGGATTGCAACAGCAATGCGGCAAGGGGGGAATATGACAAGACAGGCTGGACCTGAAATCCGTTACGCACACAACTCGATGGCAGGAAACGACGACCACGGGATTGGTTTTGTACTCCGCAATGCGGCGCGCTCGGCGCCCCAAATCCAGTTGCGCATACCTGTAAACGATTTTAGAACCGCGGCGAAACCGGCAACCTCGCTTGCACCGCAACCCTGGCCCGGTGTGCCGTGTCTATTCCCGTAGCCAATGACCATGACCTACTTTTTATTCAGAAAGCCCTTGATCACATCCCGGTAATTGCGGCTTACCTTGAGCTGGGTGCCAATGTCCAGTTCCAGTATATATTCGCCCTTGGCTTGCGGAATAATCTGTTGCACCCGCTCCAGATTGACCATGGTTGAGCGATGCACGCGTTTGAAAAGATCCGGACTCAGTTGCGATTCCAGCTCCTTCATCGTGGAGCGAAGAATATGGGTTTGCCCCTCCGCGTGCACACACATGTAATCTCCGGCCGCATCGATCCAGTCGATCGCCGCTTCCGCCACCAGCAGAATCGAATCCCGATCCTTTATCACCAGCTTGTGATCCTGCCCGGCGAATGACACCTGACCGGTACCCTCGGTAGCGGAAGATTCGGAATCCTGGTTGACCTGTCGCGCAATCTCCTCAACTGCCCCCAGTATTCTGGGTTTGCTCTCCTGCGGGCTGGCCCCGCTGTGACAGGCATCGACTGCACGTTGCACCGCGCGCGCCAGGCGCTCTTCGTCGTAGGGTTTCACCAGGTAATCCACCACATGCGCGTCAAACGCATCCAGCGCGTATTTCTCGTACGCCGTGGCGAAGATAATGTAGGGCGCGACATCGGCCTGTAGTTCCTTAACCACTTCGAAGCCGTTCATGCCCGGCATCTGGATATCGAGGAACATCAAATCCGGATTGGATTCTGCCGCGACGGCCACCGCTTCCCGACCACTCGTGCATTGTGCAACAATCTCGATTTCCGGTATTTCTGCCAGATAGGAGCGCAGCAAGTCCAGCGCCAGCTGTTCGTCATCCACGATAACTGTTCTTAACCGGTTCAAAGCCATTTCCTCTTTACATTTCAGCGTTCGCGCTGCTCCGCCACGAACTGTGCCGAACCATCATCTGTCTGATAGGGGATACGAATGTGGATCACCAGGCCGCTGGGCTGCAGCAACTCAAAATCCAGCGTATAGTCTTCACCGTAGCTTGCCTTCAAACGATCCACGGTATTGCGCAGGCCAATGCCTCGCCCCCGCTTTAGTTTACTCGCAGCCTGGTCTGCATCCGGCCCCGTATCGCGGACGGAGAGCTGTAGAGTTCCCCCCTCGACCGTCGCGGCAATCGTTATCTTGCCACCCGCTTCGCTCGATGATATTGCGTACTTGATCGAATTCTCGACCAGGGGCTGTAACAGCAGGCTGGGAATCGTTGCCGCCCTGGCCTGCTCATCGATATTCAGCTCAACTGACAGACGCTTACCAAAACGCGTTTTCTGGATATCCAGGTATAACATCAAGGCCCTGATTTCCATTTGCAGCGCTACCTTCAGATCCGGATTCTGATCCAGTGAATAGCGCAGAAAATCACTCAGTTGCACGATCATGCGCTGGGCCTTTTTTGCCTCGTTGATCCTGACCAGAGAGTTGATCGAATTAAGGGTATTGAATAGAAAATGTGGATTGATCTGGTACCGTAACATTCGCAACTGCGCATCGCGGGCCACCCCTTCCGCACGCATTCGCTTCAACAGTTCGGTTTGCGCCGTCGCTTCCTGCTCTAGTAACATAGTGTGTTCCAGTTGCAACAACTGATAGAAACTCAGGCCGTGGTAGACACTACTCCAGCACAGAAATACCAGCAGAGCGCCAAAATACCAATCGCCATATTCGCTCCATAGCTCCGGCTCGGCCGTGATCCAGATAAACATAGCCATGCGCGCACCGTTCCACAGGGCGGCAACAACGATCACGGATACCAGTAGCAGTGCTACCCGGATACCCATCGGCATGTCCCACATAAACCGGAACAACCACACCAGCGGCAGC
>CAMYKE010000063.1 GCA_947258895.1 uncultured Pseudomonadales bacterium
TATCGCATCAACCCCGGCAACGTCGGGCGTGGCAAGAAGCGTGATGAACAGTTTTCGACCATGATCGAGGTCGCCTGCCGGTATGACAAACCGATCCGGATCGGGGTCAACTGGGGTAGCCTGGACCAGGCGCTGCTGGCATCCATGCTCGATGCAAATGCCTCCTCTGCCGAGCCCAGGGAGCTCGTGGAGATCCAGCGCGAAACACTGATAGAGTCCGCCCTGCAGAGTGCCCGGGTCGCGGAGGATATTGGTCTCGATCACTCGAAAATCATTATTTCCTGCAAGACCAGCGCGGTCCAGGAGTTGATTACTATCTACCGCATGCTGTCCCGGCGCTGCGATTACCCCCTGCACCTCGGCTTGACAGAGGCAGGAATGGGATCCAAGGGAATCGTCGCCTCCAGCGCTGCGCTGGCGGTGCTGCTGCAGGAAGGCATTGGCGATACCATCCGTATCTCCCTTACCCCCGAGCCAGGCGGCGATCGCAGCCGGGAAGTAATTGTTGCGCAGGAGTTGCTGCAGACGATGGGTCTGCGTTCGTTCACGCCGCTGGTGGTGGCTTGCCCGGGCTGTGGTCGCACCACCAGTACCTATTTCCAGGAACTGGCGGACAATATCCAGTCGTACCTGCGAGCCCAGATGCCAGTGTGGCGGACCCGGTACGCGGGCGTCGAGGACATGTCCGTCGCGGTGATGGGCTGCGTGGTCAACGGGCCCGGGGAAAGCAAGCATGCCAATATTGGCATCAGCCTGCCCGGCACCGGCGAGGTCCCGGTCGCGCCGGTATTTATCGATGGGGCGCGCGACGTCACCCTCAGGGGTGACCATATCGCCGAAGAATTCCAGGCCCTCATCGAAGCCTACGTGCAGAAAAACTACTCCACCTGACGCTTCGTTGCGGCTACCGCAACGAGCGAATGCTGATGAGTGGCTGTTTGGGTCTAACCCGCATCCGTCACCGATACAGCATCAAATCAGAGAAGAATCCATGAAATCAGCCCTCTACCCGACTTCATCTAATTGCAGTGTGTCAGGTTTGCTTTGGGTGCCGGGCAGAAGGAGGTTGGTTGGCGCGCTTTGTTGTGGCGACCGCCCGCTTTCTGCCCAAACAAAACATAGTGACTTGAAGAAAATCCAGGGGCTACAATGTCCTTCAGGGTAGGTGCGGGGAGCACCCTATTTCGCAAAGCCGTTCAGCTCGACAGCTAAGTGTCGGGTGCCAGCTGAAGATTGTCTTTATTGGAGAAACAACGATGATTACAGGTGGATGTTTGTGTGGAGACGTAACCTATGAAGTCAGTGGTTCCCTTAAGGGAGCCGGGAATTGCCACTGTTCTATTTGCAGGAGGGCACACGGCGCTGCATTTGTCAGCTGGACTTTCGTGAGCCCGGAACAGTTTCGCTGGACATCCGGTGAAGATTCGATCGAACAATATTCCTCCTCAACCGGGCAGGCGAGGCTTTTCTGCAAGAAGTGCGGTTCCCCTCTTGCGGCCTCGCATAACGGAACTATCTCCGAAATCGTACTGGCAAGTGTTCACGGCGATCCTGGCGTCAGACCGAGCGAGCATATTTTCGTAGGCTCAAAAGCGCCGTGGTATGAAATAACCGACGAGCTAGGAAGGCACGAGGCCTGGCCGCCCGGGATGGGGTCGTAGCTACCCGGGTGCCCGCGCCACAATCGCATGCGGCCAACCACCCGACTTATTCGATATCAAATTTGCTAACGTAGACTTGCCGCCACTTTGCTTGGCGGCTGCTGCCTGTCGCTATGGGTACAGGGCATCGAAACGGATCACTTAGCGGGTTTGGAAAGGCAGCTACAAATCAGCGCAGTACGACATGCGCTATTGGCATCGTTAATCATGCCGGGCCTGTTACTCATTGGCATCAAACGCGATCCATTCCGGCTGGTGGTTGCGCTGTGTTTTTCCCGGTTTTGTGGCGTCCATTGCCTGCAAAACACAACAACCTGATAGTCTCGCTGCCGGGGTGGCTCGGCTATTGCCCCAGCGCCCTCAAGCAAGGCGCCAACTTCCAATCCTAGCCGATACTGGTATACCCACGCTTGTAGTAAACCAGCGCGTCGGCATCTGGACTGGGCGACGCGATATTGACGACTTCACCGATCATGATGACATGATCACCCTCTTCATAACGGGCGTGCACCTTGCATTCCAGCGAACTGAGACAATCCGCCAGCAACGGGCAACCGGTGATGCCATGCGCCAGTTCGATACCGACCAGTTGGTGGCCGCCGCGCGAAGCAAAACGGGTCGACGCCTCTGCCTGGTCGGCTGTCAGGAAATTGACGGCGAAGGTTTCCGCCTCGTGCCACTCCTTGAAGGTATCGGAGCTACGCTGCAGGTTCCACATTACCAATGGCGGATCGAGCGACAGCGAGGTATAGGAATTAATGGTAATGCCAAACGGAGGGAGCCCCTCGGGCGCCGTAGTTACGACTGCGACACCCGTCGGGTATAAACGCGCGGCCGCCTTGAGTTGTTCGCCGGTGACTGTCAAATTAGTACCCTTGGTTGACTGATTATAATTGTAATTGTGCTAGCAACAGGGCGCCAGGTGCTGGTAGTAGCGGTTGGCGGAATGCCGCGACGCCCCGAATCCGGCGCTATGCGGCTATTCTAATGTTGATTCCGCGGATAATATAGTGGCATGCGAATTATCTTGCGCGTTGCAGGCAGATTGAAAATCCCCTCCTGCGACGCTAAGGTAGCGCCACCAGGGCCAGAGAGATGTACTCTATGCAGAGTGATGGATCCGGGCACCGCTCCCTTTGGTTTGACGAGGTGAGCGAGACGCTCAAAATCATTGACCAGACGCGCTTGCCCTTCGACTACTGCGTGGTCGAGCTGGATGACCTGGACACGGTCTGCCAGGCAATCTCGTCCATGCAGGTAAGGGGCGCGCCGCTCATTGGGGTGACCGCCGCATACGGGCTGGCGCTGGCGCTGCGGCACGACTATTCGCTGGCGTCGCAACGGGACGCAGTCGCCGCCCTGTTGCAGACCCGGCCCACCGCAATCAATTTACGCTGGGCCCTGGAGCGTATGGAATTGGGCTTGCAGCATATACCGCGCGCTCAAGCCTATCGTGTCGCACTGGATCTGGCCGGGCAACTGGCAGAGAAAGATATTGCTACCAATCTGCGTATCGGTGAGGCTGGCTTCGCTCTGCTACAAAAACTGGTGGCAGCGAAAGCAAATCCCGAGGCCCCGCTCAATGTAATGACGCATTGCAATGCCGGTGCCCTGGCTACCGTCGATTGGGGCACCGCGCTGGCGCCGATCTACCTGGCCCGGCAGAGAGGAGTCGCGGTGCATGTGTGGGTAAGTGAGACGCGCCCGCGCAACCAGGGCGCCAGCCTGACCAGCTGGGAGCTGGCGCGGCAGGGCGTCCCCTGCACCCTGGTCAGTGATAACAGCTGCGGTTATCTGATGCAGCAAGGGCTGGTGGATATCTGCCTGGTGGGATCGGACCGCACCACCGCCGCCGGCGATGTATGCAACAAGGTGGGCACCTACCTCAAGGCGCTGGCTGCACGGGACAACCAGGTGCCGTTTTATGTTTGCCTGCCGGTTTCCAGCATTGACTGGACCATCACAGCGGGTGCTGATGCCATTCCCATCGAGCATCGCGATCCGGTCGAGGTCATCCGCGTAGCGGGCGCGGATGAGAGCGGCAAACCATGCGGCGTCAGCATTGCCCCGCCCGAATGCCCGGCACTGAATCCCGCGTTCGATATTACGCCTGCGGCCCTGGTGACGGGGCTGGTCACCGAGCATGGCGTTAGCGCGGCGACCCCCGAGGGGCTGGCTGCCCTGAGGGAGAAACTGGAGCGCACACCGGGAGTCGGCCTGCCATGAACGAAACGGTTCTGCGCCAGCAGGTGATCGATGCGGCGTGCCAGCTGAATCGTGACGGGTTGAGCAAGGGTAACTCCGGCAACGTGAGTGCCCGCTGCGGGAATGCCCTGCTGATCACGCCGAGCGGAATCGCCTACGATACCCTGCGCCCCGCGGATATCGTCAAACTGGATATGAGCGGTGCGATCATCGCGGGCGAACTGCAGCCGTCCAGCGAGTGGCATTTTCACTGTGCAATCCTGGCGCAGCGCCCCGAAATTAATGCCATCGTGCATGCCCATTCCCGGTTTTGCACGGCGCTGGCCTGCACCCGGCGTGGTATCCCCGCCTTTCACTACATGGTGGCCGTGGCGGGCGGCAAGGATATCCGCTGCGCACCCTATGCGACATACGGCACTCCCGAACTGGCGGAGTATGCGGTCGTCGCGTTGCGCGAACGACGGGCCTGCCTGCTCGCCAATCATGGCAGCATCGCGCTGGGCGCATCGGTCGCTGCGGCATTCGCGTTGGCGCAGGAGATCGAAGAACTGGCGGCCCAGTATTGCGAGGTGTTGAAGGTCGGCGGCGTGCAGTTATTGAGCGATACGCAGATGGATGAGGTGCTGGCACGGTTTGCCGGTTATGGTCAGCGGGGCAAGTGAGCCTGCCCTGCGCAGCGGCAAGTTTTACACTGTTTGATGTGACTTCATCGCCGCCCGGCTTCATCCTGTAACCGGGCTAGTTGCAAGCAGGGCTGGGTGACGGGTGGATGTGGTCGATAAAGTCAGCGCGACGGAGTATCGTGTCAAGTCAGTGCCTCTAGTCCGGGTACTGTTTATTTTCTGGAGAATGCGCAGATGGCCCAAATTCCACCCGCTAGCCACACAGAACATCCTCGCGCGGGAAACCAGCCCGAGCGGGGGCCGCAGAATCATTCGCGCAATAGCGCGGTAATCATTCTCGTCGCGGTGCTTGCCGCGGTGCTGGCATCTGCCCTGACGGTCTGGCTGCTGGTTAGCTACTTCTTCCCGCAAGCGTTTCAACCGGTGCAGCTAAATGAGCGGGAACAACAGGTATTGTCCGCCAAGCTCGAGCGCCTCGATACCCGGATAGCGCCGGGGAAACCCGGTGCCGCTCCGGCCGATGGCAGGCTGCAACCGGAACCGTACCGGGAGGACGATGCGGCGCGGGAAATCATTCTCAGCGAACGCGAGTTGAATGCGTTGCTGGCGAACAACACGGAGCTCGCCCGGCAGTTGGCAATCGATCTGTCCGACGACATGGCGAGCGCCAGGCTGCTGCTGCCGCTGGATCCGGATTTTCCGGTGCTGGGGGGCAAGACGCTGAAACTCAGCGCGGGTCTCGAACTGGCGTATGCCAACGGGCGTCCGGTGGTTGCATTGCGGGGCCTGAGTCTGTGGGGCGTGCCGATGCCAAACGCCTGGCTGGGGGGGCTGAAAAACGTTGACCTGGTGAGTGAGTTCGGCGCCGACGGCGGATTCTGGAGCGCCTTCGCCGACGGCGTGGAGTACGTTAAAGTGACTGACGGCAAGGTGCAGATAAAATTGAAGGAATAAGCCGGGGCGGGTGAGGGCATCCTGGGGTAGAATAACCGCGCAGCTGGCGCGCAAATGCCAGGATTGGGCGCGCCGATCCGTTTCCAGTGATCAGGGGGAAATTCCAGTCCATTGAAGCCATTGAGCCTGCTGGTTGTTACCGCATCCAATACCGCCTTCAACAGTCTGCGTCCGGAAGCGGAGATCTATATCGAGATGGCCAGGCGCGGTCACGACGTGACGATGGTCACCCATGCCGACAGCGAGTATGGCAGGCGCTACGCCGAACAGGGCATCCGGGTCATCGATCGGCACCCGGATAAAAAAATCAGCCTGGCGTCCATTCGTGCGATTCGCGCGGAACTGCGCAGCAAGCCCTACGACATTCTGTTTGCCACCAGCTCAAAATCGATACCCAACGCGGCTTTCGCTGCGATCGGTATTCCCGTTACCCTTATTACCTACCGCGGCACCACCGGTGGCTTGTATCGTCACGACCCAAGCGCGTACCTGACCCACCTGCATCCACGGGTGAATGGCATCATCTGTGTATCGAACGCGGTGCGCGAAGATGTGCTCGCGCGGGTGTGGAAAAATCACGAGCGCATCAGGATGATCCACAAGGGGCATGACTTGGCCTGGTATGATAAGCCGCCGGCGGACCTCACGGAGTTCGGTATCGAGGAAGGCGATTTTACGGCGATCTGTGCGGTCAACGCGCGGCCGAGTAAAGGCATTGAGGTAATGATCGAGGCGGCGAACGAGCTGGCGGATATCGATAACTTCCAACTCCTGCTGGCCGGTAAGAACATGGACCAGGAACCCTACACCAGCCTGATCCAGAATAACCGCATGCGCGATCGTATTCATGTCGCGGGTTATCGCCTCGATGCCCCGGAATTGATCGTGGCCAGCGATGTGCTGGTGCAGCCATCCGTCAGCGGTGAAGGCTTGCCCCGGGCGGTGATGGAAGCGATGGCCTATGGCACACCGCCGATCATTACCACCACCGGCGGTGGCAAGGAAGTGGTCGATGATGGCGTCAATGGCTTCGTGGTGCCGGTGCGGGACCCGCAGGCGATCGCCTCGCGGCTGCGCCAGTTGCATGCTGACCGGGAATTGCTCGAGCGAATGTCGCAGCAGTGCAAGCAAAAGCTCGCCAACGAGTTGTCCCTGCAGCGCACGGTCGATCATTTTATCGAATTTTTTGAAGCCGTCCGCTGATGCGCCCGCGAACCCGCGACCTGCGATCCGCCTTCACCCCGAGGGCCTGGTTTCCCGGCAGGATCGTGCCGGCGGGGATTCGATGATGCAGGAAGCTACGCGCCCGCAGGCATACCGGATTCTGTTTTACGTGGAACAGAACTATTGCTTTCCGATCCTGCGCCCCATCCAGGCCGCAGCCCGCGAGGCCGGTTGCGAGGTGCGCTGGTTCTTCGCGGGAACCGCCGCTAACCCGGAATTTCTCGATGCAGACGAGGTGCGTTGCCAGCGTGCCGCTGATGCGGTGCGCTATCGGCCCGACGCAGTGTTCGTGCCCGGGGATCGGGTGCCGGCCTTTATCCCCGGTATCAAGGTGCAGGTTTTCCATGGCCTGGACGAGCGCAAGCGCGGCAATATTTATCCAGAGCGCGGTATGTTTGATCTCTATTGTACCGAGGGTCCGGGACGAACCGGCATGCTCGAGCCCTTGGCCGCCGAGCGGGGCTACTTTCGGGTGCGGGAAACCGGTTGGGCCAAACTGGATTCGTTATTCGGCTACAAGCCGGATACGCCGCACTATGATCGTCCCCAGGTGCTGTACTCGTCGACCTTTACTCCCCGCTTGTCGAGTGCCGAAGCACTGTACGAGGAGATCAGGCGCCTTAGCCGCACGGACAAATGGCAATGGCTGGTCACGTTGCATCCCAAACTGGCCCCGGAAACGATGGCGAAGTACCGCAGCCTGGCAAACGAGAACCTGGCCTTTTTCGAGAACGACAAAGTGATCGAGTTGCTGCACCGCGGCGACGTCATGATCTGCGATAATTCATCCATCCTGCAGGAATTCCTGCTCCTGGGTAAGCCCGTCGTCACCTTTGGTAACCGGGATCCACAGCCGTACATGATCGACATCACCGACCCGGCAGCTCTGGAAGGCTCCGTCGAGGCTGCGCTGTCCCGTCCGCCGGAGCTGATGCAGAACATAGCGGAGTACGCCCCGCAGGTGACGCCATTCCGCGACGGCGCTTCGGCGCAGCGCATCCTGGCGGCGGTGACCGAGATGCTGGAATCGGGGTGGCAGGATCGCAAGCCGCGTAATTTCTTTCGCAATTTCAAGATCAGGAAGCAGCTCAACTACTTCGGTTTCTAGCCGCCATATCTCACCGATTTTTGGAATTATCGCCGAGAGATTGTGCGTTGTACGGGATTTTCCGACGAAGGGGATAGCCGTCGCTATAGCCGCA
>CAMYKE010000064.1 GCA_947258895.1 uncultured Pseudomonadales bacterium
GATTCTTGATTCCGATCAACACATGGCGGCTGTTGCGCTGTTATAAAGGTAGTTTTCCATGGAGCCGCAGCGATGGCAGACTCTAACGCAGCTACTAGTATCGACCTTGATCCCGGTGCCTCGATCTGGGAGCGCTTTTTCAGCGTCCATCCCCTGGTGATAATCGGCAGCCGGGAAGCGGACGGCAGCGATGACCTGGCGCCCAAACACCTCGCGATGCCGATGAGTTGGCACAACTGCTTTGGCTTTGTGTGCACACCCGAACATCGCACCTACCAGAACATTGCGCGTACCAAAGAGTTTACCGTTACCTATGCGAGGCCTTCGCAAACGGTGCTGTCGAGCCTCGCCGCGACCCCCCGCTGCGAGGATGGCAGTAAACCGATAACCGGCATGCTACCGACATTTCCGGCGCAGCGGGTCGCGGGTTCGTTCCTGGAAGATGGTTACCTGTTCCTGGAGTGTGAGCTGGATCGCTTTGTCGAGCACCTGGATGATAACGCGCTGATTATCGGGCGCATCGTTGCCGCCCGGATCGCCGTAGATGCGCTGCGCAGTTCGGAGCTGGATGACCAGGAACTGGTGCGGCAAGCGCCGCTGCTGGCCTTCCTGTACCCGAATCGCTTCGCCACCATCACCGATTCCACGATGTTGCCCTATCCGGCAGGTTTTAAAAGGTAGGAGAAACAGGTGCATCCGATACTGGACTATTTACAAACCCGGCAGCCCGACATGGTGGCGCTGCTCAAGGAGCTGGTGTTGATGGAAACCCCGTCCACCGATCCGGCAAGCCAACAGCCGATCCGGCAGCGCCTGAAGGACGAGTTCGAGGCACGTGGGTACCGCGTTACCCTGGTGCCGGGTCGAACCTCCGGGGGGCAATTGTATGCCGCGCCTGCGGCGCGGCGAGGCGCGCTGCCCGCGCAACTGTTGCTCGGACACTGTGACACGGTATGGCCGCTGGGCACCCTGGAAACCATGCCCCTGGAATGCGAGGGCACGACGATTCGCGGCCCCGGTGTCTACGACATGAAGGCAGGCCTGGTGGAAATGCTGTTTGCGTTGCAGGCCCTGCGCGATCTGGACCTGGCCCCCGACGTGACGCCGGTGTGTTTTATTAACTCCGATGAGGAGATCGGTAGCCGCGAATCGACCCGTTACGTGCGCGCCCTGGCGCAGGTGGTTGACCGGTGCATGGTGCTGGAGCCGTCTCTGGGGGTCCTGGGCAGCATTAAAACCGCGCGCAAGGGGGTGGGCCGGTTTACCATCGATGTGCAGGGCAAGGCCGCGCATGCGGGGCTGGATCCCGAAGCGGGCGCCAGTGCTATTCTCGAGTTATCGCACGTTATCCAGAAGCTGTTTCGCCTCAACGATCCGGAGCGGGGCGTGTCCGTAAATGTGGGTGTTATCGATGGCGGGGTTCGGGCGAACGTGATCGCGCCCAGGAGCAGTGCCGTGGTCGATGTGCGGGTGGAGAACCAGGACGATGCGCGCAGCGTGGAAACGGCGATCCATGAGCTGCGTGCAGAGACTCCCGGTGTGACCCTGTCAATAACGGGTGCCATTGGACGGCCACCGATGGAGCGCACCCCGCGTAACCGGCAATTGTGGACCATGGCCAACCGGCTGGCCGGCGAACTGGCGCTCGAAATGACCGAGGGCACCGCCGGTGGCGGCTCGGACGGTAATACCACCAGTCTCTATACCGCCACGATCGATGGTATGGGGGCGGTGGGCGACGGCGCCCATGCCGCGCACGAGTTTATCGATAGCGGCCAACTGCCGGTGCGCTGTGCGCTGCTGACCATGCTATTGCTGGCGCCTCCCCTTGGCTCCCGGCATGCCTAGGGCAGGAGTCGCTGATGAACCATACCGTTTTCGCCTCCGTGACCCGCATCTCCGAGCTCCCCGTGAACAAGTTGTCCATGCGCCAGTATCCGCGCGAGAACTGGCGGACCGGCGACTACGTCGTCGGCAAAGTGATCGCTACCAACGGCCGGTTGCACGGCATTGAATTACCCAACGGCCGCATGATGGAGGCCATGGACGGTGACCTGGTGGTCGGGGCGCTGGGTGCGCGGGCGGCCACCCTGGAAGCGGTAGGAGACTGGCGGGCGATGGATTCGGATGTGTTTGAGGCGCTGACCCCGGCGGGTCTGTTCGGAAAACTTACTTCTATCTCACCCTTCCTGACTCCGTTGATGCGCCTGCAATACCAGGGCCATGCGCTGACCGGTGGGCGCAGGACCGGTATGCAGGGCGCGCTGCCGGAACAGCCGCACCAGGACTTCAATATTCCCGTGATCTTGATCGTGGGAACTTCCATGTCGGCCGGCAAGACCCTGTCCGGTCGATTGATCGTCCACCTGCTGACGCAGCTGGGCCTGCGCGTCGTCGGCCTTAAGATTACCGGCGCCGCGCGCTATCGGGACGTGCTCAGCTATGCCGACGCCGGGGCGGTTGCGGTATTTGATTTCGTGGATGCCGGCCTGCCGTCCACGGTTTGTAGCGAACAGGACTACCGGCGGGCGCTGGATTACCTGTTGTCTCGGGTCGCGACGCTGGCGCCGGACGTGGTGGTCGCCGAAGCCGGCGCTTCGCCACTGGAACCATACAACGGCAAGACCGCGCTGCAGATTCTGGGCGACCAAATCAAGTTTGAGCTGCTCTGCGCCCAGGACCCGTACGCGGTGGTTGGGGTCAAGTCCGCGTTTGCGCGCGAACCGAACCTGGTTGCCGGCGGCGCCGCGAATACCAGTGCCGGAATCCAGCTGGTCCGCAAGCTCGCGGATCTCCCGGCACTCAACCTGCTCGACCCTGCCTCCCATTCGCAACTGTGCGAAATGCTCAGCGATTCACTTTCTCTGGCCATTAAGCACTGAGCAGGTTTGTTGACACCGCAATACCCGCTCGCGAGGGGTGTGCTCCCGCACGGACCGCAACTATCCGCCGTCCGGCACGCGTTTGTTAGTAGCAGGAGTTGGGCGTGTCATCCGGATTGACTTCTCCGTACACTTCATCCGGGTCAACGTCATTGAGCAACAGGATTTCCTTTACCGTCTCGATATGGTCGAGCACGCGCTGAAAGTTATCGCCGTAGTCATACTTGTTGACCTCGATGGCCTTTGGCATGTAGCTGAAGGCGATTTTGAGCGCCGTCAGGGATTCGTCGTCCAGTTTGGTAGTCATTTTGGGTTCTCCATCCAGCGCAACCGCTACTAGTGTCCGGTCCGGATACAGCGGCTTCTCAAGCGGGCTGAGAAAAACGCGGGTCGTCCTGCGCGCTAAAAAACTCCGCGATCTTCCCGTCTACCACCAGATAGCAGTCCATTCCGGCGCTGCGGGCCGCTTGCAGGCCCGTTTGCGTGTCTTCGAAGACCACGCAGTCACGGGGTTCCAGGCCCAGTCGTTGGGCGGCGAGCAGAAACGTATCCGGGCTGGGCTTGTGGTTGGCAACGTCGTCTGAGCAGACCAGTGTGTCCATTAACCCTGTCAGGCCCGATGCGCCCAGCGTGCGGTCGGCACCTTGCCGGTCGGAACCGGTGCCGATGGCGATTTTCTTGCCCGGCCGGTGCTGCACCAGCAAACTATAGGTATCCTCGATAACTTCGGCGAGGACGCTGATCGACTCGTAAATTTCCCGCTTGGTGATGCTAACCTGCTCGGAATCGAGCTGCAGGCTCTGCGTTTCATTGATCAGGGTCACGGTCTTCGCTGTGGGCACGCCACCCAGTTCATAAAACCATTCGTAGTCAAAATGAAAACCATGGCGCTCGGCCGTCATGCGCCAGGCCTCCAGGTGGGTAGGCATGGTGTCCACCAGGGTGCCATCCATATCGAAAATAATGCCCTTGTAGCGTGACAGGTCGATATTCAAGCGTAATGCTCCTTTTGCCGCGAGGCGAGTTGTTTCGGAACACAACAGTATAACACCGCGCATCGTGCATCGACTCGGCATTTTGGTGAATCGCCGGTTTGCGGATTCGGGGAGCCCGGATCGATGACGGCTGCTCGCCACGCGACCACTGCCGCAAGCCGCCGCTCCGGTAGCGATTCCCTTTCACCTCATAACCATGTAACCGTCGCTGCCGAAACGCACGGCTCATGCGGGCTGCGGCGGTGCTGCCGGTGGCGGGCCAATAAACATTGCGTTTGAGTATGGAGGGTGTATAAAGAAAAAATAACTCTTTTATAGCCTGCACAATCCGGTGCAGCACAGAGGACGAAGCAAATGATTTCCCCACACAACATGGTATCGATTGTTCTGGCAGCGGCTCTGGTCACGAGTTGCAGTGCGACCCATCACGCGGCGGATGTGCGCGAGGCCGATGCTACCGATCGGATGACCGTCGGCACGGTGCAGAAGGAGGTTCGGGTGGGCATGTCGGCAGCGGAAGTCGCCAGCGTGCTCGGTTCGCCGAACATTGTCAGCACGGACGAGCAACGCCAGGAAACCTGGATCTACGACAAGATAGCCACCGATGTCACCTATTCGCGCAGCAGTGGTACGATCGTAGGATTGCTATTTGGCGGTTCCGGCGGTGGTGCGGGCATCGGCTCCGCGAGCGCGGGCTCCACCTCCAGTTCGCAGCGCACGCTGACCGTCATCATCAAGTTCGATGCCAACAACGCGGTACGTGATTTCTCCTACCACACCTCGAGGTTCTAGTGAGACAGGTAACCTCGCCGCTGCTGTTGGCCATGCTGGTTGGCGGCTGTGCGGCTTCGATTCCGGAGGCGGCATTGCGACTCCCCGAGAGCACGCTTGAGGTGCGTTCCATCCAGACCCGCACTCTGGCGGCGCCTTCCGAGAACGATATTCTGGCAGCGACCATCGCCGTGTTGCAGGACATGGAATTCAATGTCGAGCGAATTGAGAAGCCGTTAGGGGTGATTACCGCTTCGAAGGTGACGGATGCCGACTCGGCCGATGAAAAAGTGGGGCTGTTTTTCCTCGATTTGCTGTGCGTCATCGGTAGCGGAGCTGACTGCAGTGCCATGTCCACGGCCCAGGACGATCAGCACATCACCCTGACCCTGGTCGTGCTGCCAAGCCTCGCGCGCAGCGGGGAATACTCGGCACGCGTAACCCTGCAACGCGTGATCTACGACAAAATGGAGCGAATTAAGTTGCTGGAACGCATAGACAGTGCCGAGATCTACCAGCAGATCTTCGACAACCTGCGTAAATCCCTGGCCATCCAGGTGGGTGCCAAATGAAATTCTTACCAGCTATGCTGATATTCGCCGGCCTGCTGCTGCCGGCCGGGTGCGCGATGACCCCCGCGGATGTCACCGGCGCGGGCACCCAGCTCGAGACCCGCCAGATACAGACCCGCGAGTACGACACCCTGGACAAGTCCATGACCATGCGCTCGGTTATCGCGACGCTGCAGGACCTGGGTTTTACCATCGACCAGGCCGATGCCGAGCTGGGCACGATCACCGCGACGCGTCTGCATGCGTACCCGATGCGGATGACTGTAACCGTGGTGCAGAGGGAAGGTAGTCGCATCGCCGTGCGCGCCAACGCACGTATCGGCGAGAAAAGCGTGACGGATGCCAACACCTACCAGGATTTTTTCGTCGTCCTCGATAAGGCCATGTTCCTGACGCTGCATAAGGTGGACTGATCTGGCTCGCGGGCCGTTGCGTAAAATGCTCTATAGATATGAGTTATCGGGTGGGGAAACTTCACAGGACAAGTGGAAGGCTGGATATGAAATGGCTAATAGTGCTAGCCGCCGTGATGGGTATCCTGGCGCTGATCAGCACGGTAGGCGCCAGCCGTATTGAGCGGCAGTTCCCCCCCGTCGGCGCATTTGTAGAGGTCGACGGAATCCGCATGCACTACCGCGACGCGGGTCGCGGTCCGACGATCGTGCTTCTCCACGGAGCGAGTGCCAACCTGCGTGACTTCAACGCCAGCATCTTCGAACCCTTGAGTCGCACCTATCGGGTAATCGCCATCGACCGCCCGGGGCATGGCTACAGCGAGCGGCCCTCCGGAGAGTGGCCGGATCCGGCCCGGCAGGCGCAGCTGGTACAGCAACTGCTCACCAACCTTGAGGTCAAGAACCCGATCCTGGTGGGGCATTCCTGGAGCGGCTCGCTGGTACTCGCGTATCTGCTGGCCTATCCGGAGGCAGCAGGCGGCGTGTTGCTGGCCGGCGGCACGCACCCCTGGCAGGGCGGAGTGGCCTGGTACAACGATGTGGCCGGCGTGCCGGTAGTGGGTGAATTGTTTGCGCGCACGCTGGCGTACCCGTTCGGGATGCTGGCGCTGGACGGCGCGGTCCGCACCGTGTTCGCGCCGAACCCCGTGCCCCGCAATTATCTCGAGACTACCGGCGTAGGGCTCGCGCTGCGCCCCGATGAATTCCGTGCCAATGCCGAAGACGTTAGATTGCTGAGCGACTTCCTGGCTATTCAGAGCCGTCGCTATCCGGAAATCGATCAGCCGTTGCTGCTGCTTACGGGCAGCGCCGACGATATCGTGCCTGCCTGGAATCACGCCGAGCGGCTAATCGAGCAGGCGCCCAACGTCGAGTTGATCGAGTTCGAGGATACCGGTCATGCGCTTCACCATGCGCATCCGGCCGCAGTGGTGGAGATGATCGAGGCGTTTGCCGGGCGAGTGCTGTAGGGGCTAAACCACCAGCTTCACCGCTTCCGAAATTCCAGCGCTACGCAGGCCGTTCGCGACAGTTTGGCTCCTGGAAAAGCGCAGAATCCCCGACCCTCCCGGCGCTGAGAGCAGGGTCTAGCCGCCATATCTCACCGATTCGGCGATCCAATGCCCAGAAGCCTTATCAGTACAGTGCGAATTGCCTATTTGGTTTCTCGCCGGATCTTGCACGCTGTACGGAATTTTTCTCCTGCGGCTATAGCGACGGCTATCCCCTTCGTCG
>CAMYKE010000065.1 GCA_947258895.1 uncultured Pseudomonadales bacterium
ACGGCCGAAAATTCGGTGAGATGTACAGCATCCAGCTGGTAAACATCCACTTCTGGCTGGCGACGATTGGCACCGTACTTTACATTGCCTCGATGTGGGTGAATGGCATTCTGCAGGGGCTGATGTGGCGTGCCGTCAACGACGATGGCACCCTGACCTACAGCTTCGTGGAAGGCGTCGAGGCCAGTTACCCGGGATACGCGGTACGCGCGCTCGGCGGGGTCGTATGGCTTACCGGCATGCTGATCATGGCCTATAACGTCTGGCAAACAGCGCGGGTGGCGGTACCGGAGCCCACCGATAGCGCAATTGTCGAACAAACGGCCTAGGGGGAGCCCGCACATGAAGCACGATATTGTTGAAAAAAACATGGGGCTGATGATTGTCCTGGTCCTCTTTGTTATCAGCCTCGGCGGCCTGGCCGAGTCGGTGCCCCTGTTCTTCATCAAGCAAACCACCGAGCCGGTAGCAGGCCTCAAGCCCCTTCCGGCGCTGGAGCTCGAGGGCCGCGATATCTACATTCGCGAGGGCTGTAACGTCTGCCACAGCCAGATGATACGTCCGTTCAAGCGCACCGGACCGGACCTTGCGCGGGTCGGGAAACGTTATAGCGATGAATGGCACCGCGCCCACCTCTACAATCCCCGCGATGTGGTTCCCGAATCCAACATGCCACCTTTTCCGTGGCTGTTTACGCAAATACTGGATGGCAAGGATACCGGTAAAAAAATGGAGGCACTCCGCAAAGTCGGGGTACCGTACACCGATACCGATATTGCCGGCGCCGGGGAAGCGGTAGCGGGCAGTAAGGAAATTGATGCCCTCGTCGCGTACCTGCAGCAACTGGGCACCGTCATCCAGGGTAATCGTTAGCAATTGTCGAGACTGTAATGGATATTAATGATCTACGTGGTATCACCACACTATTGGTAATGATCGCCTTCCTGAGCGTATGCGTGTGGGCCTACAGTTCCAAACGCAAGGACCGCTTCGATGAGGCCGCCAACCTCCCCTTCAGCGATGACGATGAAGAGCAGGACGAAGACAACAATAAGAAATCTACGCAGGAGAAATCGGACGCATGAGCATGTTCTGGACCATCTGGATTAGCGTGATCACGCTGGGTTCCATTTTTGGCTTCTGGTGGCTGCTGGAAGCCAATAAAAAAGGCACCAAGACCGAGGGCGTCGACACCCCGACCACCGGCCATGCCTATGATGGCATCGAAGAGTATGATAACCCGCTGCCACGCTGGTGGTATTATCTGTTTATTATCACCATGGTTTTTGCCCTTGGATACCTGGCCCTGTATCCCGGCCTCGGCAGTTACAAGGGATTGCTGGGCTGGACCCAGGAAGGCGCCTGGGAGAAAAGCGTGGCCAGGGCGGAAGAAAAATACGCGCCCATTTTCGCGGCCTATGCGGAAACCCCCGTCCCGGAACTGGCACAAAACACCAAGGCAATGCTATCCGCACAGCGCATCTTCTCCAACAATTGTGCAGTCTGTCATGGCTCCGCGGCGCGTGGCGCGTACGGCTTCCCGAACCTGACCGACGATGACTGGTTGTATGGGGGCACACCGGAGGACATCAAGAAGACCCTGAATCTGGGGCGTGCCGGCCTGATGACACCCTGGGGCGGCGTACTTGGCGAGGAAGGGGTCAACCAGGTCGCCGAATATGTAATGAGCCTCAGCGGGCGCAATGTCAATGCCAGCCTCGCCGCCGCGGGAGAACCGAAGTTTAAGATGATCTGTGCTGCCTGTCATGGTCCCGAGGGCAAGGGTAACCAGATCATGGGGGCGCCAAACCTGACCGATGATATCTGGCTCTATGGCGGGTCACCCGAATTGATCAAGCACACGATTCGCAATGGCCGCAATGGCAATATGCCGCGGCAGCTGGAAAACCTCGGCGAGGACAAGGTGCACCTGATGACGGCCTACGTGTATAGCCTGTCCCGCAAGGACTGAGTACTCGCTGGCACCCGCCCCCGGGAACGGGGCCGCATTCGCACCGCTGCGCGATCGCCGGTACCGAAGGGGCGCGAGTCAATATTGCCTGCACCGGCAACTTCCGGGCCACATCACAATGCGTGTACTCGCATGATCAGCCGGCCAGGTCAGGCGCCGAAACGTAGCGCCAGCACAACGAATTTTGAGGCCCGCTTCACCGAATGAGCGACCAAATACCGATACAAGACCTTGAGACGCCGGCGGGTGATCCCGTCCAGCAGGCGCGGCCGGAAGAGTTTGATCTCTATCAGAAACGCGAAAAAATCTATACCCGCAAGATCGAGGGATTCTTCCAGCGGCTGCGTACCCTGACGGGCTGGCCATTGTTGCTCGGTTACTTCAGCCTGCCCTGGGTCAACTGGAATGAGCGCCAGGCGGTGTTATTCGATCTGCCGGCCCGGCAGTTCCATATCCTTGGCCTCACCTTCTGGCCGCAGGACTTTTCCCTGCTTGCCTGGCTATTGATCATCGCCGCGTTCGGGCTATTTTTTGTGACCACCTGGCTGGGAAGAGTGTGGTGTGGCTACACCTGCCCGCAAACCGTCTGGACCAGCATCTTCATGTGGGTCGAGCAGGTAACCGAAGGCGACCGCAATGCACGCATCAAGCTCGACAAGGCACCCTGGTCAGCGAATAAAGTCATCCGCAAAACCCTCAAGCACACCATGTGGGTGGGTGTAGGCTTCGTGACCGGGCTGACTTTTGTGGGCTATTTCACGCCGATACGCGAGCTGGTTCCCGACCTGGTTTTTTTCTCTGCAGGCGCCTGGTCCGTATTCTGGATCGGCTTTTTTACCCTGGCAACCTACGGCAATGCGGGCTGGCTGCGCGAGCAGGTGTGCATGTACATGTGCCCCTATGCGCGCTTCCAGGCGGCCATGTTCGACCGCGACACCCTGATCGTGTCCTACGATCCCCGGCGCGGCGAGACTCGCGGCCCACGCAAGCGCGGCGCGGATTATAAAGCGGCGGGACTGGGCGACTGTATCGACTGCCAGTTATGTGTCCAGGTATGCCCGACCGGCATCGACATTCGTGATGGGCTGCAGTACGAGTGCATCAACTGCGCACTGTGTATCGACGCCTGTAACGGAGTGATGGATAAGATGGACTATCCCCGCGGCTTGATCCGCTACACCACCGAGAACATGCTGGAGGGCGGGGAAACCCGTATCCTGCGGCCGAAGTTGATCGGCTATGGCCTGGTGATGCTGGTAATGATCGCCCTGTTTACGTATACAGTCAGCGATCGTGAGCCGCTCGAAATGAATATCGAACGTGACCGTAACCAACTCTACGGCCAGACCTCCAACGGCCTCGTGGACAATGCCTATACAATCAAGGTGCTCAACATGGGGCAGACGGTCGAGCGCTACGAGATCACGGTGACCGCAGAGATTGATGTGGTGCTGCGTGGCAAAACCGTTCTCGAGGTTGGTCCCGGTGAAGTCGTTGCCACGCCATTGCAGATCGAACTGGACCCTGCGCTACTCCCCAATGCAAACATGCCGGTGCTGTTTACGGTGACCTCCAGCGATGGAGCGATTTCGGTAACCAAGGAAGAGCGCTTCCTTGGCCCGCGGGTGCGGCTGCGTTAGTGATGCCCGCCATGAGTGTTTCCTTTGTCTGAGATTCCCCTCCCCTGGTACCGGCAGTTTTGGCCGTGGTTCCTGATCGCGATACCGGCGCTCTCCATCGTTGGCGGCATCGCCATGATCTGGATTGCCGGTAGCGGCGATGCGGCCCTGATTGAAGAGGATTATTACCAGTCGGGACTCGATATCAATCAGCAACTGGCACTCGATCGCTACGCCCGGGAGGCCAACCTTGCCGCGAACCTGCTGATTGCGGCGGAGCAGCCGCAAGCCCGCGTGTACCTGTTCGGAGACGACGCCGCACCTGTCCGGCTGCAGTTAACCCTGACCTCGGCCAAGGATTCGGCTCGCGACCGCCGTGTTGCCCTCGAGCGTGTGAATGGTCAACTCTATGTGGGACCAATACAACCGCTGGTGGCGGGGCGTTACACTATCGAAATACTGGATGGTGGCGGCCAGTGGCGGCTCCGCGGGCAAGCCGATTTTCCCACCGAGTCCCCCGTGCAATTATCCAGCCCGCCCGCCGATTGATTCCTGAACGATGCCCTTGAGCTGTTATCACTGCGGATTACCGGTGCCCGGGGATAGTCATTATGCCGTAGTCATCAACGGCGCATCACAACCCATGTGTTGCCCCGGCTGCGAAGCCGTCGCGGGTGCCATTACCACGCTGGGATTGCAAAATTATTATGACTACCGCACCGCGGTCGCGGAGCGGGCCAACCCGCTTGGGCAGCAATTACAGGAGGAGCTGCAAGTCTATGATCGCGCTGACGTGCAACGGGACTTCGTCTTTACCGCCGAAGGGGATACTGCCGAAGCCATCCTGGTCGTAGAGGGTATTACCTGTGCTGCCTGCAGCTGGCTGATCGAGCATCAATTGCAGCAGTTGTCCGGCGTGGTGCTGGCCAATGTCAACCTCAGCAACCACCGTCTGCGAGTACGCTGGAAGCCTCAGGATATCGAGCTCAGCGCGATTTTACTGGGCATCTATCGTATTGGCTACCGCGCCAGGCCGCTGTTAGCGTCCTCGCGGGGTACTCACCTGGAGTCCGAAAACCGCCTCTATCTAAAGCGGCTGGGGGTCGCGGGCGTCGGCATGGCGCAGGTCATGATGTACAGCATCGCTCTGTATGCCGGTGCATTCGAGGACATGAGCGACGCCAACCGCAATTTCATACGCGCCGCAAGCCTGTTGATCACCGCGCCGGTCGCGCTATATGCCGCCCTGCCATTCTACCAGTCGGCGTGGCGCAACCTGAAACTGCGGAGTCTGGGAATGGATGTGCCGGTCTCCATTGCGATCCTCTCCGCCTTCCTGGCCAGCGCCTGGTCCACGGTGACGCAGGGCCAGGAGGTGTACTTCGACTCGGTGTGCATGTTCACCTTCTTCCTGTTGCTCGGTCGCTTCCTCGAATTCCGGGCCCGATTGCGCATCGACCGGGAGCACCAGAGCCACAGCCCGCTACTGCCGCACACCGTCACCCGCTTGCGCGAGGACGTACCCGAAACCATCGCATTGCGGAATCTGGGTGTCGGTGAGCGAATTCTGGTCAAGGCCGGCGAAACCGTGCCCGCCGACGGCACCCTGCTCGACCCGGCGGCCAGCCTTGATGAATCGCTGGTCACGGGCGAGTTTATGCCTGTGGTGAAGACGGCCGGGGACACGGTCATGGCAGGCAGCATCAACCGGGAGCAGCCTATCCGGCTGGAGGTTACCGAAGTCGCCCACAACACCCGGGTTGCGGCAATCCTGCGGCTGCTGGATTTCGCCGTCACCAGCAAGCCGCCCATCGCCCTCCTCGCCGATAAGGTCGCTCGCTATTTCGTGGCCTTTGTACTGCTGGTGGCGGCGCTGGTGGCGCTGTACTGGATGCGGGTCGATGCGGCGAATGCGTTCTGGATCACGCTAGCAGTGCTGGTGGTCACCTGCCCGTGCGCGTTATCGCTGGCCACCCCGACTGCTCTCACTACCGCCACTACCCGCCTGCATCGGGACGGGCTCATCGTGATCCGGGGGCATACCCTGGAAGGCCTCGCGCAAGCCAGCCATATCATCTTCGACAAGACCGGCACCCTGACAAAAGGCAAGCTGCAATTAACGGCTATTCTCCCGGTTGCCGAACGCTCCCGCCATGAGTGCCACAACATCGCCGCCGCCTTGGAAGCACACTCGGAACACCCGCTTGCGCGAGCCTTTGCCCCCGGCTCACTGACTGCGACTGATGTCACGGTGCATGCCGGCAGCGGCATCGAGGGCTACATCAGCGGAGTCCGGTACCGTATCGGTCGCCCGGATTTCGTGCTTGCAATCAAGGCCGGTGAAGCCGCCAGCATCGACCTCCCCGACGCCTATCAGGCAGGCCAATGGCTGCTGCTTGGAGATAACAGCGGTGCGCTCGCCTGGTTGCAGTTTGACGACGAGCTGCGCGAAACCAGCCAGGCGGCGGTAACCGCGCTGCAGGCTCGGGGCCTGCAGGTGGAAATCCTCAGCGGTGATTACTCCGCGAATGTAGCAAGCATTGCGCGCCAGCTTGGTATCCGTCACTACCGCTCGGCCTGCAACCCGGAGCAAAAGCTTGCGTATATCCATTCCCTGCAGGAGCAAGGAGCAACCGTGGTAATGGTGGGAGACGGCATCAACGATGTGCCGGTTATCGCCAGTGCAGACGTGTCCGTGGCAATGACCGGCGCTACCGACCTAACCAAGGCCCAGGCAGACGCGATCCTGCTATCCGGCCGTTTAACCAGCCTGGTAGCCGCACTGGAGACAGCGGATCGCTGCCGCTCCATTATCCGCCAGAATATCGGCTGGGCGCTGGCCTACAACCTGGCCGCGCTGCCGCTTGCCGCGATGGGCTATGTACCCCCGTACGCGGCGGCAATCGGCATGTCGCTGAGTTCCCTGGTTGTGGTCGGTAACGCTTTACGGTTAAATAAATCCGGGCTTTCCGCAACCGAACCAGCCGGGAGTACAGCGTCCGGAAAATGAACATAATCTACCTCCTTATCCCGATCGCCCTGATGCTGGTCGGCCTTGGCATCGCGGCATTTCTTTGGGCCGTAAAGTCGGGCCAGTTTGAAGACCTGGAGGGGCCGGCCCACCGCATCCTGTTTGACGATGACGATGGCGATGTTGCGCAGCAGGATCCGGGCCGCAAGCCCAAACAGGAGCCGGACGAGCCGGACAAGCCCGATGCCTGAGACACCAGGTTACCTGGCAGCCATCCTGATGGGCCTCCTGGGCAGCCTTCATTGCGTTGGCATGTGCGGGGGCATCATGGGCGCGCTGGCGATGGCGGTACCACCGGAGCAACGGGTGCGCAGCAGGCTCCTGCCATTACTGCTGTCCTATAACGCCGGACGGATTCTCAGCTATGGCCTGGCGGGTGCCCTGTTTGGTAGCATAACCGGACTATTGGCGCAGTACTTTGCGGAGATGGGATTCGTATTGCGCACGATCGCGGCCCTGATGCTGATCGCGATGGGACTGTACCTCGCCAACTGGTGGCCAGTATTACGCCACCTGGAGCGTGCCGGCGGCCTGGTATGGAACTACCTGCAGCCAGGCATTAAACACCTGACACCGGTGAAGACGCCTGTCCATGCGTTGCTGATTGGTGCTTTGTGGGGATGGATTCCCTGCGGCCTGATCTACAGCGCGCTGACCTGGGCCGCCATGAGCGCGGACTGGCGGCAGGCCGGACTAACCATGCTTTGTTTCGGTCTCGGAACGTTACCG
>CAMYKE010000066.1 GCA_947258895.1 uncultured Pseudomonadales bacterium
GCGCACCTCTGCGGCGAAGTCTTCAACTTTCTTCTCGATACCTTCACCGACTTCATAGCGACAAAAAGCCGTCACGCTGGCGTTCGCTTTCTTCAACAACGCGCTCACCTTGATATCGGGGTCCTTTACAAACGGCTGCTCAACCAGGCTAACTTCCGCCAGGTACTTGCGAATGCGCCCCTCAATCATCTTGGCAACGATCTCCGGCGGCTTGCCGCTCTCGGCAGCCTGTGCGGCATAGATTTCACGTTCCTTGGCAACCACATCCTCGGCAACATCCGCAGGGTTGACCACCATCGGGTTAACGGCAGCAATATGCATGGCAATGTCCTTGCCCAGCTCCAGATCGCCGCCCTGCAACGCCACCAGCACACCGATTCGCTCATTACCATGCAGGTAGGAGGCAACGACGCCATGGGTGGCGGACAACGCCACGATCCGGCGCAGGTTAATGTTTTCACCAATCTTTTGCACCAGCGCCTCACGACGTTCCTCAAAGCCACCGGCCAGCAGCGCAGCAACATCGGTCTGGCGGGTGGCAAATGCCTCGTCAGCGGCCGCTGAGACAAACTCCTTGAAGTTATCGTCACGCGCCACGAAGTCCGTTTCGCTGTTGATTTCGAGCATGAGCGCATATTTATCATCGGCGCTCGACCTGATCGCGACCACACCTTCTGAAGCGGCGCGAGATGCCTTCTCGGTCAGCGCTTTCTTGCAGTCCATCATGCCCAGACCGGTTCTGTCACGCAGTTCTTTTACCAATGCAGCGGTTATCGCAGCCATTTTTTCACCTATACAATCCAAAGTAAATTCGTGAGACCTTCACGCAATTACGGCACTGGCTGGCAGCCCCGTGAATCGGCCTCCTGGAATTGTTAAAAACGGGGCTGTGGCGCCCCATCGATCTTGATTCGCCAGCTGTGTGGCCGCTCGCAGTTATGCTTCGGCGGCTTTCTCTGCGGGCGCGTCGCCGGCCGGCTTGGCAACTTCGTCAGCGGCAACCTCGATAAATTCGTCGCTACCACCTGCGCCCGCCTCGGAGCCTTCCAGGACCGCGTCGGCAACTGCACTGACATAAATCTGAATCGACCGGATAGCATCATCGTTACCGGGTATCACATAATCCACGCCGTCAGGATTGGAATTGGTATCGACCACTCCGATTACCGGAATACCCAGCTTATTGGCCTCATTCACCGCAATCCGCTCGTGATCGACATCGACCACGAACAGGGCATCCGGCAACGGGCCCATGTCCTTGATTCCACCGATGCTCTTTTCCAGCTTTTCCATTTCCCGGCTGAGCATCAGCACTTCTTTCTTGGTTATTTTTTCAAATGTGCCGTCCGCCTTCTGAGCCTCGAGGTCCCGCAGTCGCTTGATCGACTGGCGAATTGTCTTGTAATTGGTCAACATACCGCCGAGCCAGCGATGGTTGACGTGGGGCATACCGCACTTTTCGGCTTGCTCCTGGATAATCTTGCTGGCGGCGCGTTTCGTGCCAACAAACAGGATCTTGTTCTTGTTTGCCGCCAAACCGCGGACGACGCCCAGCGCTTCTTCCAGCGCGGGAACCGTGTGCTCGAGATTGATGATGTGGATCTTGTTGCGGGCGCCAAAGATAAATGCCGACATCTTTGGATTCCAGTAACGTGTCTGGTGACCGAAATGCGCACCTGCCTTGAGCAGGTCTCTCATGGATACTCTTGACATAACTACCTTCTGTGTAATTGGGTTAAGCCTCCATATACCCAATGTCTCTAACCACAATTGCGCTCGCATTCGTGGCACCCGGAGACACTTGCCGGTATATGTGTGTCGTTTAGTGGCAGCCCGATCCGGAATTCCAGCCGTGCCGCCGGTTAAGCCTCAGTTTACGCGCTCGATACCAACAGTACGAAGTGCGCGGTTAAAAGCGGGCGGTTTTATCCCATAAAATGCAAATCGGTTAAAGCTGATTCATGGTCGGCCCCTTAAAAAAATTGTTATAATAAACGCCTTTTTGTGGTACAAAAGCTGCCCTGCCGAGCGGGGTCTGTTTACGCCGCCCCGGCACCCTGATAACTCAGGCCCAATTCAGGCAAGACATGACAGTAACGATTAAGACCTCGGACGAGATACAGAAAATGCGGGTGGCAGGCAGGCTCGCCGCGCAAGTACTCGAAATGATCGGGGAACATGTCGTACCGGGCGTATCTACCGGGGAACTGGACCGCATCTGCCACGACTATATTGTAAATACCCAGAAGGCAATCCCCGCACCCCTCAATTACAAGGGATTCCCGAAATCGATTTGTACTTCGGTCAATCATGTCGTATGCCACGGAATTCCCAACGATAGCAAAGTATTGAAGAACGGCGATATCGTTAATATCGATATAACCGTCATCAAGGACCATTTCCACGGGGATACCAGCAAAATGTTCTTCGTGGGCAAGCGCCTGCCCCACGCGGAGCGCCTGATCGAGATCACCCAGGAATGCATGTACCGGGCGATTCGGCTCGTCCGGCCGGGCATTCGCCTCGGCGATATCGGCCATTGCATCCAAACCCATGCCGAGAGCAACCATTATTCAGTGGTCCGGGAATACTGCGGGCACGGCATCGGCAGGGTGTTTCACGAGGATCCCCAGGTCCTGCACTACGGCCGCGCCAATACCGGCATGGAACTGAAGGCCGGCATGACTTTCACCATCGAGCCGATGATCAATGCCGGCAAGCGCCACGTCAAACTCCTCACCCGCGATGGCTGGACCGTCGAAACCGTGGACAAGCGGCTCTCCGCGCAATGGGAACACACCATCCTGGTCA
Source organism: uncultured Pseudomonadales bacterium (assembly GCA_947258895.1). The sequence continues at coordinate 2,812 of CAMYKE010000066.1, forward strand.
CCGGCGATGGCTTCGAAGTGCTCACCCGGCGCGAAGAAGAAGATATATAGGACCCCAACCAATGCCGAAACAGGAACTCTGCCCGGACGATCTCAAGATTGAGCTCTTTGATGAACAGGACATTGAGCGACGGCTACGGAGTGAACCAGCCATCAAGGTCTACCGGAACACGATTGAAACCGCACAAAAAGTTCTCGATGAGCGGTTCCTGAACAACGCACCAATTCGCTTTCTTATTTATGGGCGTGCCTGGCTGATTGACCAGGTCCTGGCGCATGCCTGGGAGCAGTTCTCGCTACAGCGGGAACCGTTACTGAGCCTGGTTGCGGTGGGCGGCTATGGGCGAGGTGAGTTACACCCCCACTCCGACATCGATTTGCTGGTACTGCACCGGGGCAGCGCGCTAAAGAAACACCAGTCCGAGTTGTCGTCATTCCTGACCTTCCTGTGGGACATCGGGCTCCAGGTCGGTCACAGCGTGCGCACGGTAAAACAATGTCGCGATCTGGCCAGGAACGATATTAGCGTAGCCACCAGCCTGATGGAATCCCACACCCTCGCAGGGTCGGAGGAACTGCTGGCACAGCTAAAAAAAATCACCCAGCCGAGCAAGATCTGGTCATCAAAGAATTTCTTCACCGCCAAGCGTGAAGAACAGGTTGTACGCTACCAGAAATACAACGATACGGAATACAACCTCGAGCCCAACGTGAAAGGTTCTCCGGGCGGTTTGCGTGATATCCAGATGATTGGCTGGGTCGCCAAACGCCATTTTGGCGGCGATAGCCTCGATGACCTGGTAAGCAACGATTTCCTTAACCCATCCGAATTCGCTCAGCTCACGAGCGGCCAGGATTTCCTGTGGAAGGTACGTTACGGATTGCATATGCTGGCCGGCCGCCCCGAAGACCGGCTGCTGTTTGAATATCAGCGCGCTCTGGCTGAGACATTTGGTTACCAGGACACCCGGGACTCCCTGGCGATTGAAAAGTTAATGCAGGATTTTTACCGGGTAATCATGCGCATCCTGCAGCTTAACGATATGTTATTGCAGGACTTTGATGAGGTTATCGTACGCGCCAGGGAAAAATCGACATCGCGGCAGCTCAATTCTCGTTTCAAGGTCACCAACGACTACATCGAGGTGGTCGACCCAAATGTATTTCAGCGCAACCGCTTTGCGCTGCTCGAAATATTCCTGTTGATGGCACAGAATCCCGAAATCCAGGGTGTGCGGGCGGCGACGATCCGCCTGATTCAGGAGAACCGCAACCTGATCGATGATTCATTCCGAAGCGATATCCGCGCGATCTCTATTTTCATGGAATTGATGCGCGGACCAAGCGGCTTGAGCAGGCAGCTGCAGCGTATGCGGCGGTATGGCATCCTGGGGCGCTATTTGCCTGAATATGGCAAGATCATCGGGCAAATGCAGCACGACCTGTTCCATGCCTATACGGTCGATGCGCATACCCTGTTGGTGGTAAAGTACTTGCGCCATTTCTACCTGCAGGTTGAAGTCGAACGTTTTCCATTTGTATCAAAGGTTGCCCAGCAAATCCCCAAGATCGAATTGCTGTATATCGCCGGACTCTACCATGATATCGCCAAGGGGCGCGGCGGCGACCACTCACAACTGGGCCGCAAGGATGCGATCGACTTCTGTGAAAGGCATCATCTGGGAAGCTGGGACACTGACATTGTTGCGTGGCTCGTGGAGCACCACCTGACCATGTCGAGCATTGCGCAGCGTCGCGATATCTCCGATCCCGAAGTCGTGCGGCAATTCGCGCAACTGCTGGGGGACCAGCTCCACCTGGACTATCTTTACGTGCTCACGGTTGCGGACATCAATGCCACCAACCCCAAGCTGTGGAACAGCTGGCGTGCTTCGCTGTTGCAGCAACTGTACGTCAACACCAAGCGCACGCTTAGTCGCGGACTCGATAACCCGATCGATAAAGCACGGGCGATTGCCATCAAGCAACAGGATGCGCTCGAGTTATTGCCGTTCAACCCTATCGTGGTCACCACGTTATGGCAGGAATTCGGCGAGGATTATTTTATCCAGCATGATAGCCCCGACATTTGCTGGCATACCCAGGCGATCCTGGAACACACCGACCTCAATACGCCGCTGGTAATGGTACAGGAAAATTGCCTGCAACAGTCCCTCGGCGGAACCCAGATATTTATCTACACCCAGACCCAGCACCAGTTGTTCGCGGCAACTACCGCGGTACTGGAGCAGCTCGGCCTGAATGTCATGGCCGCCACGATCAATACCTCGGAAAACAATTTTAACCTGACGTCCTATATTGTCCTCGAGGAGAACGGGCAACCCATCGGCGACAACCCTCTTCGCGTCGCGGAGATTGAAAAGGCCCTGAGCAAAGCACTCCAAACTCCGGATCAATTTCCGATGGCAATCGGGCATCGCACGTCCCGGCGCCTGAAACACTTTAATATGCCCACCGAAGTGGTGATTTACAGCGATAACATCCAGCCCTACACCGTGCTCGAAGTCGTTACGCCGGATCGTCCCGGAGTACTCGCGCGCATTGGACGCCTGTTACTCAATCACAAGATCGTATTACAGAAAGCCAAGATTGCGACCCTGGGGGAACGGGTGGAGGACCTGTTTTTTATTACCGACAAGCAATCGAAGCCGATCACCGATGAAGTCCTGTGCCGCCAACTTGAGACCGAAATACGTGCCGACCTCGACGATTTTACCGACGCGCAGGAATTGCGTCCGGCGCAAGTCATGGAGCTGTAATGAGCACACTTCAGCTGTACGGCATCCGCAACTGCGATACGGTCAGGAACGCACGCCGCTGGCTGGAGCAGCATGGCTGCGACTATGGGTTTCATGACCTGCGTAACGGCAACCTGTCTGCCGAACTGGTAGCGGGCTGGTGCGCACGGCTGGGTTATCAGCAGCTCCTGAACAAGCGCAGCACTTCCTGGCGGCAGCTGCCGGAGTCGTGTAAAAACGATCTGGATGAAACCCGCGCTATTGCGCTGCTGCTGGATGCGCCGACGTTAATCAAGCGACCGGTGCTGCTGATCCGCGGCCAGCCGCACGTCGGATTTAGCGCCGCGCAATATCAACAACTACTGGGGGATGAGGGAGAATCGCATGAGTGACTCACAAACGTTTAGCCTGGCCCTGGGCCTGGGATCGCAAAATCGTCGTGGTGAATGGCTGGAAGTGTACTATCCCCTGCCCATCCTGCATCCCGACGCGGCACTTCTTGACGCACTCACAGACATCACCAGCTATCGCGGCGGCAATGCGACCCTGGAGCTGACCAGAGACGATCTGCCCGGGCTAAGCGAAGCATTTGCCGCCGCGGGCCTGCCACAACAGGCCGATCTCGCCAGCAAGTTTACCTCCGGCAACAGCCCGCTGGTACTGACCGTAATCGCCGCAGATGGACCACCAACCTCGGTTCCCGAGGTGTACCTGAAACTGCAACTGCTGTCGCACCGCCTGGTCAAACCGCACGCGGTCGACCTCAGTGGCATGTTCGGCCTGCTACCCAATGTCGCCTGGACCAGTGCCGGCGCGATCGCAGTCGACGAGTTGCCAGAGCGGCAACTTGAAGCACGCCTCGCTGGCGGGGTACTCAATGTCTACTCGGTCGACAAGTTTCCCAAGATGGCAAATTATGTGGTGCCGGCAGGTGTGCGCATCGGTAATGCCGACCAGGTACGGCTGGGCGCACATCTTGGCGAAGGCACGACCGTCATGCATTCGGGCTTCGTCAACTTCAACGCCGGAACCCTCGGAACCAGCATGGTCGAAGGCCGCGTTTCCGCGGGCGTCGTGGTCGGCAATGGCAGCGACCTCGGAGGGGGGTGCAGCACCATGGGCACTCTTTCCGGGGGCGGCAATATCGTGATCTCGGTCGGCGAGAAAAGCCTGCTCGGCGCGAACGCCGGGCTTGGGATACCCCTGGGGGATCGCTGTACCATTGAATCGGGCCTCTATATCACTGCCGGCACCAAGGTAACCCTGCTCGACGACCAGGGACAGGCCGTCGAGAGCGTCAAGGCACGGGATCTGGCAGGCAAGCCGGACCTGTTGTTCCGGCGCAATTCCACTAGCGGCCGCGTGGAGTGCCTGACCAACCGGTCCGCCATTGCCCTGAACAAGGAACTGCACGCTAACAATTGAGCGGGCGACGGATGCGGGCCAGCAAAGCCAGTCCGGTCAGGCATAACAACCACCCGGGGGGCGCCGACACCGACCCGGTCAAGAGCGGAAACTGCTGTCCGGGATTAATTGTCCCGAAACTGCTGGCGCCGGACTGCCAGCGGAAGTCCCCGTATCTGGCACCTTCGCCAACCAGGTGGAGAGATTCCAATGGCTGCGTCGTTCCGGATTCAGCGACACCGATCAAACTGCTGACCACCCCCTCCGCAACGCCCGTATCGGCCTGGAATACTCCCTCGTAGCTGAGAAACCGGGTAAGGGTGTTGCCGGCGCTTTCCAGTGCAATGCCGTCGGGGGCCCCGTTCTGGATACCCGCGAAGGGAAAAGCTAGCCGCCATATCTCACCGATTTTTGGAATTATCGCCGAGAGATTGTGCGCTGTACGGGATTTTCCGACTAAGGGGATAGCCGTCGCTATAGCCGCAGGGTTCGGAATCACTCCGCCGAGCTCGAGCGTGGCGTACACGGAGCCGCTGCCGCCATTATAAAAATGCAAATACCAGGCGGTAAGATCAGTGCCCGCAACTCCGGCAATTTCGACCGCTTCGTTGCGGTCTGCACCGGCGTTGTCGTAGTGGATTTCGTTGATAAATACCGGGGTCGCGTACAGCTGCGGTAGCCAGGACAGGGAAACGAGAGTAATGCATGCCAGCAGGACGCGGGCTCTGGGACTATTCATACTCAACCTCCGTGTTGAATTGTTGGAGCCGCACTTTCCTTGCGCAGCGTAGTGTAGTTTCGAGATAGGACACTACACTCGGGACTATAGCGCGTTCGCAGATAAATTAAAACGCCGGTTTCAATCTCCGCTGTTTGTGGTATACAGTTCAGGAACCGCAGTTGCAGGGAATCTTGCCTCTACATGACCAGCTCACCCGTACTGGACCTGACCCGGGAATTGGTGTCCCGTCCCTCGGTTACTCCCGATGACGCCGGCTGCCAGACTCTCCTTGCCGAACGCCTCGGGACATTGGAATTCCGGATCGAAACACTGTGTTTCGGGGATGTTACCAATTTTTGGGCGGTCCGCGGCGGCAGCGGTCCTTTGCTGGCCTTTGCCGGCCACACCGATGTGGTACCCCCGGGGCCTGCAGATGCCTGGTTCAGCCCGCCGTTCGAGCCACAGGTGCGTGACGGGGTTCTGTACGGCCGTGGCACAGCCGATATGAAGGGCAGCCTTGCCGCCATGCTGGTGGCGACCGAGCGGTTCTGCGCTGAACATGGGGACCACGCTGGCCGAATCGCGTTCCTGGTTACCAGTGACGAGGAAGGCCCGGCCGTCAACGGTACGCGCAAGGTCATGGAGCATCTGGGTGAGCGCGGCGAAAAAATCACCTGGTGCGTGGTGGGCGAACCGTCGAGCACCGCCGAGTTGGGTGATGTAATCAAAAACGGACGCCGTGGTTCACTGGGCGGCGAACTTACCATCAAGGGTGTCCAGGGGCACATCGCCTATCCGGAAAAAGCACGCAACCCCATTCACCAGTGCACGAAGCCGTTGCAGGCATTGATCGATGAAGTGTGGGACGAAGGCAACGCGTTTTTCCCGGCGACCAGTTTCCAGATTTCCAACATCAACGGCGGCACCGGCGTCACCAACGTCATTCCTGGCGAAGTCAGGGTGGTGTTTAATTTCCGCTACTCGACGGAGGTCACCCATGCCGAACTCAGGCGGCGTACAGAGGACATCCTGGAAGCTAGCGGCATCGAGTACCACATCGCCTGGACGCTTTTTGGCGAGCCGTTCCTGACACCGCCTGGCACACTCGTTGATGCTTGCCAGGCTGCAGTCCGGGCGGTGACTGGCCGCACCCCGGTACTGGCTACCAGCGGTGGCACCTCGGATGGCCGCTTTATTGCACCCGGCGGAGCACAGGTCGTCGAACTGGGCCCCTGCAACGCTACGATTCACCAGGTCAATGAATGTGTCGAGGTCCGCGCACTGGAGGAGTTGGCGCAAATTTACCAGCGGGTGGTGGAGAACCTGTTGCTTGCAGATGGCAACCGTTGATGACCACGCCCCCGCCGGACCCGGCTCGTTTTGATCTGAAGCGCTGGCTCATAACTCGCGCAGACAATCACAGGCGCAATCTCGAGCTGCTGCTAACGGGCGCGGGAGTGTTCTTTCTCGGGGTAGGCCTGATCGTTTGGGCCAACCAGTCGCTGCCCTCATCGGTACAACAGGAGCTGGTTGCGCTAGGCGGTTTGCTCTGTATGACTGGTGGCGGACTGACCGCGTTGCTTGGCTACCTCAGCCTGAGCCTGCTGCGGTTATTCAAATTTTTCAATGACGATCCATAGCCGGCCGCGACGGTGACGGCAATCCTCACGAAACCGGGTGCGGTGAAGAGGAGTCTGGTGTTGATGAACAGCCATGACTGAAGATACCTTGCCGGGGAATTATCGGGGCTATTGGCTGACACTGACGTCATCCGCCTGCAAGCCTTTTTCCCCCCTGGACACTGAAAACCTGACTTTCTGACCATCACTGAGACTGCGCCTGCCGCTGCCGCGAATAGAACGGTAATGCACAAACACGTCTTCCCCGGTGTCGCGGGTAATAAAACCAAAGCCCTTGGAACGGTTAAACCATTTCACCACACCGACTTCACGCCCGTCATCCTCGTCCTCCGCAACGACGACGTCGTCACCGGTGTCGCCGCTGGGTTTGTCCTCTCGCGGACCGCTATATCCCATCACCAGGCAACCGATAAATGCAAGCAGATAGATCGTCGCGAACACCACCGCATTGCCCGTGACATTCATTGTTGACGATAACCAGGAAATGATAAAAGGCGACGGCACCGCAACCAAAAAACCGATCAGTATGCTGCGAATAATAATATTGGTATTCATAAAATCCGGGGCAATCAAAAAGGAATTCGTAGTTAACGCCCGGTATTGCTACGCGACATACTGATGATATGGTAACGCGAACGGGAGTTTTCAAGCCCCGCGAAGGCAGGGCGAGCGGAGAAGGTCAGCGCGGCTAGCGGCAACGCACCGCTAGCCGCGGCGACCATGTTACTTGAGCATTTTGTTCATTTTATCTTTTGCTGCTTCAGCTTTTTCATCGATCTCTTCGCCGGCCTCTTCCATCGACATTCCTTCCACTTTGTCGACCGCTTCATCCAGCGCAGCCTGGCCCGATTCCATTGCATCGGATGCCATATCGGACGCTGCATCAACACCTTCGGACACCGTCTCTTCCGCAGACTCATACATTCCGGAAGCGGACTCGCTGATGTCATCCATCATTGACTTGCCGGCCTCTTCAGCATGCTCAGCAGCTTTCTTCGCCTCGCTAGCAGTATCGGAATCAGATCCACATGCTGCCAAAGTCAGGCAAAACACTGCCCCCACAAATCCATTCACGATGTGTTTACTACGCATAACTATTCTCCAATACTCGCGGCAACGATATAGAACTGCGCAAACGTGTTACCACAGTGACGTTAACGCGCTACATTTGTAGCATTTTTTTCAGTTCATTCCAAGCCTGTGTGACGCAGTTGACCATTGTTAACAAATCCGCGCCGGTCCGGCCACGGCGATGTGGTTACATTGGTAGCAGCGAGTCGATTGCGATCCTGCATTCCCATTACCAGGACCTTATCGCCAAAATTTGGGGCAGGCTGTCTCGGCAACTGTCACGGGGACAACGTATTCGACGGGTAATAGATGTCATAGCGGCTGCTGCGGCCGACCACACGAGACCCGGGCGTGCGATCCGTCAATGGCGGCGCCAGGCGCGGCCTTTTGACCACGACTCTGTTGGCGGCGTGGTGCAGCGACAACTCCAGCAGCTGATAATTACTGTCGTCCTCCCCGGGGCGACCGGGCGGCCGCTCATGGGCCAACAATCCTTGTAGCAGCCGCATTTCCTTTTTCACCTGTGCGGTCTTGCGCCGTTCGGGAAACATGGGGTCCAGATACACGACATCGACGGGCGACAGTCCCTGCTCTGTCCGCGCCGCCAGGAAGTCCAGCGCGTCCGTCGTATGCAGCACCATGCGCGCCATTACCTTGGCGATTTCCGGTTCGTTGCGGCCCCGCCCCAGCGCATCCTCCAGCATGCGGCTGACGACAGCGCTGCGTTCACACAGAATAACGCTGGCACCGGCAGCGGCCAGGACGAATGAATCCCGGCCCAGTCCCGCCGTTGCATCAAGCACCTGCAGTCCGCGCACGCTGTGTTTCCCGCCTATCGCCCTCAGGATCAGTTCATCGACTCGTGCGACGCGACGCTGCCGATAGCCAAGCGCACCGCTGCTAAAGTTGATGAAGTATGGATGCGAGTGTGCCAGTTCCAGGTCCTGCAGGCCAACCCCCTGCTTCCCAACCCGAATCAACATCGAGACGCGCTCCGGAACTTCCTGAGACGCGATTAGCAGCGGTAGCCGTAACTGTCGCGCGAGGTCCCGCGCAGCCGCTTCGAATTGCGGACTGTCGGCAATAACTGCTAGCTCGGAAACGGGCAGGGAATCGCTCAGGCTAACGCATCCAGTCCAGCAACCACAGCCTTGTCGCCATCGCCTAGTTGTGCGGTAGTCCGGTAAGCATCGATTGCCTGTCGCCCGGAATGGGAAACGGGCGCCGCATTGAGAACCCTCAGGTCTATGCGCTCGGTTGGGGCGCCCGGCGCACGAGTCCTCGTGGTGACCTCCGCTGGCGGTTGTTCCCGGGTAATGAGCGGAATCAGTTGCCGGCCGGGCCGGGAATCCGGGGCACCCGCATGCGGAGCGCGCGTATCGGACGCACCAGGTAGCACCGCGCCTGCGCTGCGGATTGGAGGGGAAATCGAACTGTTGATAATCATCGATTGCATTGCCCCGGCGTGGGATAAAAGTCGTCGACGTTGGCCTGTCTCTTGCCGTCGCCGCGGGTACATTCAGGCCACGACCCGTCGCGACCCGTATTGATTGACGATCGCTTCGGTACGGACTTGCTCCTGCTTATTTCAAACCGTCCCTGGCAGCGCCTACCAGTAGAGTATTTTTCACGCCGGAAGTTTACCTACAGCGCTTGTTTTTTCACACGAAAAAGATCAGTAGCAGTAAACCCAGTGCGATCCGGTAAATTACAAAGGGAGTGAGGCCGATGCGATCGACAATTTTCAGGAACCAGGCAATGCATAAATAGGCGCTGGCAAACGCCACGCCGGTGCCCAAGATCAGCATTTGCCAGTCGACATCAACCTTGCCCGCTACGCATTCCCATACCTTCAGCGCACCGGCGGCGCCAATTATCGGTATCGACAGCAGAAACGAGAAGCGCGCAGCGTCGGTGCGCTTCATTCCGAGTGCCAGCGCGGCAGCGATGGTAATTCCGGAGCGGGAGGTACCCGGGATCAGCGCCAGCATCTGGGCCAATCCAATCAACACCGCGTCCTTGAGGGTCAGGCTAGTCAAGCGGCGACCGTGTTTTAGCTGGTCCGCTACATAGAGTACCACGCCAAATCCGATGGTCGCCGCGGCAATCACCCAGGTCGCACGCAAGTTCTCCTCCACCAGGTCGTTGCCAACAAAACCGGCCACGCCGGCGGGAATTGTCGAGACGATTACCCACCAGGCGCGGCGACTATCTTCAGTGCTAGCGCCGCCCGCCAAAGACACTGTCCAGGCGCGAATCATGTTGGCAACTTCGCCCCGAAAAAACAGCACCACTGCTCCGAGGGTCCCGACATGCACCGCGACGTCAAAAGCCAATCCCTGATCGGGCCAGCCAAGCACCTGGGAGGGCAAGATCAGATGCGCGGAACTGGAGATCGGTAAAAACTCCGTTACGCCTTGCAGCAAGGCCAGCACGATGGTGTGCAACAGGTCCAAGTTAGCCGGGCTCCCTGGTCGCTTGCCGCCTGATCATTACAATTGCTTCCGCCAGGCACTGCTGTCACGCAGGTATACCGGCAGCGCTTGCTCCGCCGCAACCACCGAACCCTGCTCGAACCGGGCG
>CAMYKE010000067.1 GCA_947258895.1 uncultured Pseudomonadales bacterium
GGTGACCTGGCCAGCCTCGAGGCGTACCTGCAGGCGCAACTGGCAGACCAGGACCAGACCGTCGGCTTTACGGACCAGACGCTGCGCCTGTTTAGCAACAATGACCTGTTGCTCGGCGTTGCCCGAGATCTTGGCCTGCTGGCACTGGATATGCTCCCAGCTGCGAAGGGCATGTTTGCGCGCCAGGCGATGGGCCTGCGCACCCGGGCATTCCCGGAGCACTGAGCCTGTGAGTCTGGACAGGGCCTGCTGATGCCGCGATCCCCACAACCCGATTACGACGTGTTGATCGTTGGCGGCGGTATGGTCGGCCTGACCCTGGCCTGTGCGCTGGGCGACAGTCCGCTGCGCGTCGGCCTGATTGAGTCCCGGACCCCGCAGCGGGAACTGGTGCTCGACGAGAACACGCCGTTCGATCCACGGGTCAGTGCGCTGACGCTGGCATCACGGAACCTGTATGCCAACCTGGGGGTGTGGGACCACCTGGCGGAGTACCGTCACTGCCCGTTCCAGGGGATGCATGTTTGGGATGCCGAGGGGACTGGCGAAATCAGCTTTGCCGCTGCGGAGCAGGGACAACAATGGCTGGGATATATCGTCGAAAACCCGGTCACGGAGGTTTTATTGTGGCGCCGGGTCGCGGAGTTTACCAATATCGAGGTGCTGGCACCGGCCCAGGTGCAAAGCCTGGAGTCGCAGCCGAGTGGCTATGCCGTGGTACGGGACGGCGGCGAGAGCCTCGCCACCCGGTTGCTGGTCGGAGCGGATGGCGGGCAGTCGGGTATTCGCACGCTGGCCGGCATTGCGGTTGCTGAGGCCGATTATGACCAGCAGGCGATCGTCACGACCGTGCGGGTGGCGCAACCGCATCGTGCCATCGCCTGGCAGCGCTTCCTGCCCAGCGGCCCGCTCGCGTTCTTGCCGCTCCTGACCGGCGGTGGTGATGATCACCACTGCTCGATTGTGTGGTCGCTGGATACGGCCGCCGCGGAACACTATCTGGCCTGCGCTGACGATGAATTCAGGGTGGCGCTGGCGCGGGCTTTCGAATACCGGCTGGGCGAAGTCGAAACCGTCGCCAGACGCCATAGCTTTGCTTTGCACCAACGCCATGCCAGGAGTTATCACCGGCCAGGCTTGGCGCTGGTTGGGGACGCCGCCCATACCATCCATCCGCTGGCAGGCCAGGGCGTGAACCTCGGCCTGATGGACGCCGCGGTGCTGGCCGAGGAGGTATTGCGTGCCCGGGAGCGAGGTCTGGCGCCGGGGGAGGCCAGCGTGCTTGCCCGCTATGAGCGTCGCCGCCGCGGCGAGAACCTGTTGATGCTGAAAGCCGTAGGCGGGTTCAAGCAACTGTTTGGGCAGACTGCGCTCCCCATCCGCTGGGCGCGTGGCGCCGGCATGTCATTGTTGAACCATGTGCTACCGCTGAAGAATCAGCTGGCGTCGCGGGCGATGGGCTTGCATGGGGACCTGCCGCGCCTGGCGCGGGCCAGGGTTCGCTAACCCGAGACCACTACTGAATCCGAGCCGGCACCGGCCAGTTGTGGCGCATCTTTTCGCAGGCGAAAAAAAATGCCCGAACCGAGGTCCGGGCATTCCCTGCGATTAGACTACCTCACCGAGGTGAGACAGCCTGGGGATCGTCAAACTTACGCAGTAGCTACAGGCTGGGGAGCCGCCTTCTTGGCAGCAGGCTTGCGAGCCGGCGCCTTCTTGGCAGGCTGGCTAACTGCAGCCGCACCCTTGATCAGGCCAACATTGGCTTCAACTGCGTTAGATAGGATACCAGACAGGTCCAGTGCCAGTTCTTTAACAGACTCCTGAACTTGCTCGCCGTATGCCTTGTTCAGTTCCAGAGCTTCTTCAGGACTGCTTACCTTGGCGAAGCTGGCTACATGCTGCAGGTAGCCGTCAACGCTATCACGGGCACGAGTCGCTTGCAGTACAACCGCGTCGCTCGCAGCGTGCGTGCTGTTGGCAACCAGGTTAGAGTTCAGGGTTACACCCTTTTCTACCGCTTTGGCAATGGCTTCCCGGTCAACCGCTTTTTCCAGCGCTTCCTTGAAAGATACAACCACTTCGTTTTCAGCCAGCTTTTCGAAAGCTTCCTTAACCGCGTCTACGTCATAAACCTTTTTCAGGTTTTCCTGGATAGCTTCAACATCGTAAAACTTGCCCAGCGCGTTGTTGATTGCGTCAACATCGTAAAACTTGGTAAGAGCTTCTTTAGCGGCTTCTACGTCGTAAAACTTCTCAAAAGCTTCCTTCGCAGCGTCCAGATCGTAAAACTTGGCCAGAGCTTCCTGGGCCGCGTCTACGTCGAACAGGTTTTCAAAAGCTGCCTTCGCGGCTTCTACGTCGAAAAACTTCTTCATGTTTGCTTCCATAGCTTCTACGTCGAACAATTCCTTGTACGTGTCTTGTAAATTAGTCATGTATATCTCCTCTCGATTCTTCATCAGGTTAAAGTTAACAATTATGCCTTGCAAAATAATGGCGCTAATACTAGGGAGAAATGCACTCTCTGTCAACACATTGTTGTGCGTCGCACAAAAATATTTTTATGAGCCCCGCTTCCATTAAACCGAGGCATTATAGAATAAAAGCAGATAGTTACAATCTTATTACATTACACGCACGCAGAAGCTCGGCTCGGGCACTATTGAAATGCTAGGTATTTTTGCGTACACAAATAGCAATCGACACTTTTTGCGTACGCATAAGAATAGGTCCTCGCTGAAATGGAGCACAGGGCGCTGGCGAAATGCATACCGGGAACACGGAGTGCCGGCGAGTTGCCGGCAGCACCGCCCCCTGCGCTCGCGATAACAAGCCCCGAAGGCCATCCCGCGGAAGGTTTTTGCTTGTTTTAACGGGCGATTTTTATCGTTACTGGCTATATAATAGCCGCCTTTGGTATGGCCGGAGAGCGGCCGAATTTTTTTGAGCGGAGAAACACATGTCTGAGCGCGCCGCCAGTGTGGAGCGAAATACGTTGGAGACCAGGATCAAGGTTACTGTCGACCTGGACGGCTCTGGCAATAGCGATTTCGATACCGGTATCCCCTTCCTGGAACACATGCTGGATCAGGTGGCGCGCCACGGTATGATCGATATCGAAGTAAAGGCCGAGGGCGATCTGGAAATTGATGACCATCACACAGTGGAGGACATCGGCATCACACTTGGCCAGGCGGTTGCGCAGGCGATGGCGGACAAGAAGGGCATCGTGCGCTATGGCCATGCTTATGTGCCGCTGGACGAGGCGCTGTCCCGGGTGGTCCTGGATTTCTCGGGCCGGCCTGGCCTCGAATATGACGTTCCCTTCACCCGGGGGCGGGTGGGAGATTTTGATGTGGACCTGTTCTACGAGTTTTTCCAGGGTTTTGTAAATCACGCCAATGTCACGTTGCACATCGATAACCTGCGTGGCAGGAATTCGCATCACCAGGTTGAAACCGTGTTCAAGGCGTTTGGTCGCGCGCTCCGGATGGCGATTGCCATAGACCCGCGGATGGCCGGCGTCACGCCCTCGACGAAGGGTTCCCTGTAAACCGTGGCGAACTGCGCGACGGAGCAAGCCCGCATCCGTTATATTCTTGTGAGTTGATATCCATGGCGAGATGCCGCATTGGTATTATTGATTATGGTATGGGAAACCTGCATTCCGCAGCCAAGGCATTCGAGCATGTCGCGCCTGATGCAAAGGTGATCGTCAGTGCCGACCCCCGGGTTATTGGCCAGGCCGACCGGGTGGTGTTGCCCGGGGTGGGCGCGATTCGCGACTGTATGGCCGAGATTCGGCGTCTGGGTTTTGCCGAACTGGTGCAGGAGTCCGTGGCAGTAAAACCGGTACTGGCAATCTGTATCGGAATTCAGGCGCTGATGAACCATAGCGAGGAAAATGGCGGGGTCCAGTGCCTGGGCCTGTTCGATGGTGAAGTGCGCTATTTTGGCAGCGACCTGCGTGACACCGGGGGTGAAAAGCTGAAGGTTCCGCACATGGGCTGGAACCAGGTGCGCCAAGCGTTGCCGCATCCATTGTGGGAGACGATCCCTGACAACAGCCGTTTCTATTTTGTACACAGCTATTACGTGGCTGCCGCGCCCGGGTCGATGGTGGCCGGGGAATGCGAATACGGCCTGCGCTTCACTGCGGCGCTGTGCCGGAATAACCTGTTTGCAGTGCAGTTTCACCCGGAAAAGAGCCAACGGGCAGGATTGCAGCTGCTGCGAAACTTTGTAAGTTGGGATGGGAGCTCAGAATGCTGATAATTCCGGCCATCGACCTCAAGGATGGCAAATGTGTTCGCTTGCGCCAGGGGCGTATGGACGATTCCACCGTATTCTCGGATGATCCGGTGGCCATGGCCACGCGGTGGGTCACGGCCGGTGCGCGTCGATTGCACCTGGTCGACCTGAACGGTGCGTTTGCGGGCGAGCCGGTCAACGGCGAAATCGTCAAGGCAATCTCGACCGCGTATCCGCAACTGCCGGTGCAGATCGGCGGCGGGATTCGCTCCCTTGATACCATCGCCGCGTACCTGGATGCCGGCGTCGATTATGCCATCCTCGGTACCCAGGCGGTAAAGGAGCCCGCTTTTGTATTCGAGGCATGCCGCGAGTTTCCCGGTCATATTATCGTGGGGCTGGATGCAAGGGACGGACGGGTGGCGACCGACGGCTGGGCGAGCGCGTCCTCATTCAGCGCGACCGAGCTGGCGAGACAGTTTGAACAGGCTGGGGTCAGCGCCATCGTCTATACCGACATCGATCGGGACGGCATGATGCAGGGGGTGAATATCACCGCCACCTTGCACCTTGCCAGGGCGACAGGCATCCCGGTGATCGCATCCGGCGGCGTCACTGATATCGATGACGTACGGGCACTGGCCGAAGTAGCCGACCAGGGTATCAGTGGCGCAATTACCGGGCGCGCCATCTACGAGGGAACGCTCGATTTGCAGGAGGCACAGGCCCTGTGTGACGAGCTGCAGGAAACCGGGTCTGACCGCTGATGGGCCTGGCCAAACGCATTATTCCCTGCCTCGATGTGGACAATGGTCGCGTCGTCAAGGGAGTCAAGTTCGTCGAGATCCGCGATGCGGGGGATCCGGTCGAGATTGCCCGCCGCTACGACCAGCAGGGTGCGGACGAAATTACCTTCCTGGATATTACCGCCAGCCACGAGGACCGGGACACCATGGTCCATGTGGTGGAAAGTATCGCCAGCGAGGTGTTTATCCCGCTCACGGTAGGCGGCGGCATTCGTACCCTCGAAGACATTCGTCGCATGCTCAATGCCGGAGCCGACAAGGTCGGTATCAACACGGCGGCGGTGCATAACCCCGAGTTCGTACGGGAAGCCTCGCAACGCTTCGGCGCGCAGTGTATCGTGGTAGCCATCGACGCCAAGCGGGTCAGTGGTGAAGGCGAAGCGCCGCGGTGGGAGATTTTCACCCATGGCGGCCGCAAACCTACGGGCCTGGACGCCGTCGAGTGGGCACGCAAGATGGTTGTCTGCGGCGCCGGCGAGATCCTGCTGACCAGCATGGACCGGGACGGGACGCGCATCGGTTTCGATCTCGAACTCACCAGCGCGATCAGCGATGCGGTGCCGGTGCCGGTAATCGCATCCGGCGGGGTCGGGAACCTTGAACACCTCGCGGAGGGTGTGACCCGTGGCAAGGCCGATGCAGTCCTCGCGGCGAGCATTTTTCATTTCGGGGAGTATTCAATCCAGCAGGCCAAGGACTATATGGCCGCCCGAGGGATCGAGGTACGGGCCGAATTCTAGGCAACCTGTTTTCACAGCCTCAATCCGGTTGCGATCCGATATCGTTTGCGGCTCCAGGCGAGCATACCGTTCTCCCACAGTTGCAATGCACCACCTTCCACTGTAAATATTATCCGCATCCACCCACCTTTGAATCCTTTTCAGATGACGGCCTTCACACCGTGCAGCGAGTTCACAATTTGGCAAGAATTCAAAAATCGGAAGTGCTACATTACGGGCTACCGTTCTTTTCAGGTGCTATGAATGACTTTGTTATTCGTTTATTTGGCGATCGCCATTGGGGTTTCTTTTCTGTGCTCGGTTCTCGAAGCGGTATTGCTTTCCGTCACGCCGAGCTTTACTGAGACGATTCAAGCACAGCGCCCCCGGTTTGGCGGGAAAGTCATCGAGGTACGGGATCGCCTTGACGAATCGCTCTCCAGCATCCTGATACTAAACACCTTCGCGCATACCATGGGGGCCGCCGGGGTCGGCGGGCAGGCGCTGCAGATCTTCGGTCAAAAATGGGAAACCCTGATCGCGGTGTTGCTAACGCTGGCGATCCTGTATTTTTCCGAGATCATACCCAAGACCCTGGGCGCAACTTTTTGGCGCCAGCTCGCCATACCGGCGGCTATCCTGATTTCGTGGCTGGTCAGGATCGTCTATCCCCTGGTGTGGATTTCGACGCGCCTGACGAAGCTGTTTAGTAAGAACCGGGAGAATGAAATCACCCGGGAAGAGATCATTGCGCTCGCCTCCCTGGGCCACAGGGATGGCAATCTCTATCCCCAGGAAAACGAGTACCTGCTGAATCTGCTAAGCCTGCGCGAGATTGAAACCGGAGAAATACTGACGCCACGATACATGGCCGCTTCTTTCCATAATTTCTGATTGCCATTGAGATCTACTTTAATGATCTCTGAAGTTGCCAATATTTCAAAATTGGCTTCGTCCGTACTGTTTTTCAACGAATGATAACCTTTAACCAAACCTTCATAATCACTATCCATCATAATTTTACAAATTATTTTTAACT
>CAMYKE010000068.1:0-885 GCA_947258895.1 uncultured Pseudomonadales bacterium
GCTGGTGCTTGCCATCGGTGAGCAATTACAGACCGTGCAGATAGAGGACTTGCGCTTTGAGTGTGTGCAGGAGTTCTGTTCCAGCGTAGGCAGTATTCACTTCGAGGAAGAGCAGCATTCACGACTCCAGGTTTCCATGAACCTGTCCGATTTCGGCGCGGGCGAGGATTTCAAGCTGGAGGCGTTCCTTGAGCTCGAACCTGTGCGCATGGAAAAGTGGGTGCCACTGCTCAATCTGGATACGCCGATCAAGTTCAGCTGGGAGCGGTTTCACCTGGGAGGCAAGGTCTGGCTGACCTGGGAAGGCGATTCACCGGTCGACATACGCGGTACGCTGTCTTCTTCAGAACTCAAATTAACCCCCGGGGGTGAGCAACTCGATCCGGTGCATTACATTAGCAGCGATTTTGTCTGGAAAAGGGATTCCGGTCGCGCCGACGAATTGTGGTCACTCTGGTTGAATGACTTCACCTTCAAATGGAATGAGCAACTATTTGCGCCGGCGCAGCAACGCTGGTCGATGTCCCTCAAGGACGGTGTGCGCAGCTTGAATATTGTCGCAGACTCGCTCGACCTCGCGTTTACCAATAGTACCTTGCTGGCTATCAATCAGTTGCCGGAGAAGCTTCGCAGCGTACTGGATACGCTGAGCCCCCGCGGACGGTTGGTGAATGCCCATGTCACTTATGTGCTGGGCAGTGCCGACAGAGAGGACGCGTTGCCAAATGTGCAATTGGAGGCAGAACTTGAAGACGTCGGGGTTTCAGCCTGGCGCAATGTGCCGGCAGGCGATGGTATTGACGGTTATATTCGAGTTACACCCCGGGGAGGGGTCGTCCATTTCAGGTCGACCGACCTCTCCTTGCACTTTCCGCGCCTGTATTC
>CAMYKE010000068.1:930-7685 GCA_947258895.1 uncultured Pseudomonadales bacterium
GCATCACCCCGCGATGGCGCGGAGCCTCGATTTGATATGCTGTTGACGCTGCGTGATGCGGACTTGCAGCAGACTCTGGCGCTGGTGCCGGACCAGAAAGTGGACGAGGGGCTGGTGCGCTGGCTACGCGAGGGTATCCGTGATGGACGCGCCAGTGAGGGAAGCTTTCTGTATAGCGGTGTAACCCGTCCCGGCGAGCCGCCGGAACTGAATAGCATGCAATTACTGCTCGAGGTAGAAGATGTGGAGCTCGCTTTCCAAAGCGATTGGCCGGCCCTGACCGGGCTTGCGGCGGTCGTTGCCGTGAGCCAGGAGTCAGCGAAAATCCATGCCGATACGGGACGCTTGCTGGATCTGGAATTTGATCGGCTGGATGCCAGCTGGCGCAAACAGGACGAGAACAATGTGGTGAATATCCAGTCGCATGTGCGGGGGTCGGCGGCAGATGGGATACGCCTGCTGACCGATACGCCGATCCGGGAGGCGCTATTCGACCTGATTGATGATTTTGTCGCAGACGGCGCTATCGAGGCCGATGTCGGGCTGGAAATTCCTCTCGGCGGAGACCAACAACCCCGGGTAGATTTGTCGCTGCGGGCAACAGAAGTGCAACTGGGCATCCCCTCGCTGGACCTTCAATTTAGCCAAATAGGCGGTCAATTCAGTTACCGGACCGAGTCAGGAATCAATAGCCAGGGCGCCAGCGCGAGCCTGTTTGGCAGACCGGTGGACATAGTTGTCAGCTCAGGTCAGGAATCGCCCGCTGCGGACAGTGGCGATGCCCTGCCGGATACCAGCCGCTACAGCACGAGGATGGTTTTGCGGGGCAGAGTCGGTGTGGACTCCCTCTATGCCTGGCAACCTTTGCCGATACTCTCGCGGTTTTATGGCGAGACAGACTACGAAGCAGTGCTGGCTGTCCCGGGTTCCGAAACCAGCACACTGACGATTACCAGTGACCTGCAGGGAGTCACATTTGCCGCTCCGGCACCCTTTGGCAAGGTGGCATCCGAAGCCGCCCCCTTCAGCTATAAGATTGAGCTCGCCGATTTGCAGGTTCACCGCCTGGGTTATGCTGACTTGCTGCAGACCGCGCTGGTGCTGGAAGACGGCAATTATGACCGTGGGGAAGTGCGGCTAGGTGCGGAGCCGGCAAACTTCGAGGATGTGCCCGGGATCGCCGTGCGGGGTACGCTGGATGAACTCAGGATATTGGATTGGTGGGACTTTTTTGACCAGCTGGATGGCGCCGCCAGCGGCTCTGCCGATGCACGTGCAGCGGCTGCGCCTGCAACGGAAGAGCCTTCTGCTCCAGCACCCGACTCGATAGTGGCGCGGCTGAAGGAGATCGAGATTACCGTGAAGAAATTTAATTTCGGTGAGCAGCGCATCGAAAACCTGATTCTGCAGATGGAACGGATCAAGCAGGATTGGTGGGCACAACTGGAAAATGAAACCCTGAAGGGGCGGCTACGGTTTTTTGAAGACGCAAGTAAGCCGGCGATCGTGGAACTTGAATACCTGCGGTTGCCGGAGGGAGAGGCGGATTCACAGGACGAGGATGCGTTTATCGATATCGTGCCACAGGATCTACCCGCGTTTAATTTCTCTTGCGATGACATCCAACTCGGCACGGATAACTTCGGCAAGTGGATCTTTCATTACCGCCCAACGCCGACGGGTGCCCGCGTGGAGCAATTGGTAGCCGAAGTCAAGGGGCTACAACTGGACGGCGCGCTGGTATGGAACTATGTCGGCGGCCAGCACAGCTCGGCGTTCGAGGGCGTTGCATTCAGCAAGAACCTCGATGAAATGTCGACCGCCTGGGGCTACCCGAATTCGATCAAGGGCAAGCATCTCGATATGCGCGCCGACCTGAGCTGGCCCGGATCACCGGTTTGGGTCGCACCGGAGCGCGTCAGTGGTGCACTTACCCTGTCCGCCAAGGATGGCCGTTTTGCTGACCTGGAGTCAATGCCGGAAGTGCTGAAACTGTTTGCCATTTTTAATGCCAGTTCCGTGGTACGGCGCCTGCGCCTGGATTTTTCCGATATCACGAAAAGCGGCTATAGCTTCGACACCATAAATGCCGACCTGATCTTTTCCGAAGGCGAGGTTACAACCCAAAAATCCCTGATCATCAATGGACCATCGGCCAAGTTCAAACTGGACGGCACGACCGACCTGATCAACGAGCAATTCGACCAGAAGCTGGTTGTCGTGTTGCCATTGAGCGAGAATATCCCGCTTGCCGCGACCGTCCTTGGCGCCCCACAGGTGGGCATCCCGTTGTGGCTGCTGAACAAGGCATTTGGTAACATGTTCGATGACTTCCAGAGCGTCGAGTACCGGGTGACCGGGCCTATCGCCGACCCGTTGATCGAAACGACCACCGGTTACAAGAAGCGAATGAAGACAATCGATGCGGCTGCGCAGCCCGCAGGCGAACCTGTCGCCCCGGCGACGACGGGAGCCAGATAATTTTGAGCTGCATTATCACGGGTTGACGAATCCGGGGATTCCGTTATGACCAGAGTGGCCGCACTGCAGATGGTGAGTAGCGCCGATGTGGCGGCAAACCTCAAGATAGCCCGACGCCTTGCCGAGCGCGCTGCAGCGGATGGGGCCAGGCTTGTTCTGCTACCGGAAAACTTTGCTTTGCTGTCGACGCGTGCGTTGTATGCCGCTGGCGTTGCCGAGCGCACCGCGCAAGGGCCAATGCGCAGTTTCTCCAGCCAGCTCGCCAGCGAACTGGGCCTGTGGGTGATCGCCGGAAGTATTCCCGTTGCGATGCGCCCGGATGGAGCGCTGCTCGACAAGCGGGTACGGGCAGTCTGTTTTGCCTATGACGAGCGCGGCGTCGAGGTGGCGCGTTACGACAAGGTGCACCTATTCGATGTCGATGTTGACGATCAATATGGACGCTATCGGGAGTCGGACGTGATCGAACCGGGAGCCGAGGTTTGTGTTGTTGATACGCCCTGCGGCCGGATCGGTTTGAGCATCTGCTATGATCTGCGCTTCCCCGAGCTATATCGTGCCCTGCTCGATCGGGGCGCGGAAGTTTTTGTGGTACCGTCCGCATTTACCGCCGCAACCGGCGCGGTGCACTGGCAGGCTTTGTTGCGCGCGCGGGCGATTGAAAACCTGTGCTATGTGGTTGCGGCGGACCAGGGTGGCGTGCATTCGGCGACGCGGGTAAGCTGGGGACACAGTATGATTATCGATCCATGGGGCAAGGTCGTCGCCGAGCATCCGCAGGGTGAAGCAGTAGTGGCGGCGGATGTTGACCTGGAGTATCTACACAAGCTGCGGCGCCAGATGCCGGTAGCATCCCACCGCCGGTTGTAATGCTGTCGACCAGAGGTACCGTCCTGGCGGCGGCTCATTCCCGCTCGTCTTCCAGTAATTCCCTGATATAGCGAAATAATTTTCGTGCAGCCCCACCGTCGGCCGGTTTCTCGCTGGCGCGACCGGCCTTGCGAACCAATTGGCGCAGGTGCTGGATATCAGCATCAGGATGCGCACTCACGAATTCGGTCAGCGCCGTATCATCCGTCAGCAGCCGCTCGCGCCACACCTCGATCGTATGAAAATGCTGCACGTGTTCCGCATGGCTTGCGTCGAAGCGATGCAATGCCCGGGTGATCGCGGTTGCATCGGCATCGCGCATCAGGCGGCCGATATGTTGCAGCTGGCGCCGACCTGCTTCGCGCTTGTTAAAACGCTGGTAATGCCGAATTGCGTCTAGCAACGGGTCAGGCAGCGGTATCTGCTCGAGTTGCGCGGAATTCAGTTCGGTCAGCCGCCTGCCCAGCTGCTGCAATGCCTCCATCTCCCGTTTCCGTTGGGATTTGCTTTTTGCTTCCGGTGCAGCGCCCGCGTTATCCAGGTCGGTCATTGCTTTTTGTCACAGGGGGCGCGGGGCTGCATGGTGATCAGGCGTAAAATACAGTGGCCAGGCCGAGAAAGGACATGAAGCCGACCACATCGGTTATCGTGGTTAGCAATACCCCCCCCGCGACGGCGGGATCGATATTGAAGCGCCGCAGCAACTGTGGCAGGGTGGCTCCGGCGAGGGCGGCGACGATCAGGTTGATCATCACCGCGAGCGAAATGACAATACCTATGGTGGGGTCTTTGAACCACCACATGGCAATCGCCGCCACCACTGTGGCCCATAAAACGCCATTGAACACGCCCATGATGATTTCGCGACGCAGCAGCCAGTTGGCATTGGGGCCGTCGACATGGCCCAGCGCGATGGCGCGGATCAACAAGGTAAGGGTTTGGCTGCCGGCAACACCGCCCATGCTGGCAACGATTGGCATCAGGATGGCCAGCGCTACGACTTTTTCGATAGTCTGTTCGAACAGGCCAATGACGTAGGAGGCCATCAGGGCAGTCAGCAGATTGATAAACAGCCAGATGGTACGCCTTTTGGACGCTTTCAGTGCCGGGGCGAACGTATCCTCGTCCTCATCCAGGCCGGCCATGCCCATGAAGGTGTGGTCTGCACCATCGTGGATTACGTCTACCACGTCATCGATGGTAATCCGGCCCAATATTTTGCCCTCTTCACTGATGACGGGTGCGGATATCAGGTCATGACGCTCGAACAACTGGGCGACTTCCAGCTCACTCATGTCGGCGCGAATGGTGATTACATCCGTATCCATGACTTCGCGGACTGTGGCAGCGGGGTCGCTGACCAGAATCTTGTTGATTTCCAGCAGGCCCACCATTTCGTCGTCTCGGTCGACCACCGGGAGATTGTCGGTCATGGCGGGCAACTTTGAGTGCATCCGCAGGTAGCGCAGCACCACGTCCACCGTAATATCGGCACGCACCGTAATGGTGTCGATGTCCATCAGGCCGCCGGCGGTATCCTCGGGGTAGGACAGCACTGACTCGACACGCTGGCGATCCTGGCTGTCCATGGACCGCAATACTTCCTGGATAACCTGGTCCGGAAGCTGCTGCAGCAGGTCCGCGATGTCATCCGTATCCAGACCTGAAGTAAGGTCCAGTAGTTCCTGCGGCTCCAGGCGGCTGATAATTTCCCCGCCGACTTCTTCGCTGAGGTACTGCAGGATATCGCCGCCGGTCTCCTTATCTATCAGGTTCCACAGGATGTCCCTGACTTTCGGGGGGGAAGACTCGAGCAGGTGGGCTGCATCGGCGGGTGGCAGGCTTTGATTGAGGATCCTGCGAACCAGGATAAAAGCACCGCTGTTCAATGCCTCATTCAGGTCGAGAAGCTGTTGCTGCGTCGTTTGGCTATCTCGATGGGGCATGAAGTGCTCCAGTGCCTGGCTTGGGTTGAGGTCCGCGATATTGTAAAGGTCGGCGCGCTAGCCGGCAAATCCTGCTGGCCTGATTTGGTGGATTGGTGCGCGTTGATTGATTCCCCGCGACGCCTGCGGATGGTGGGCGGGGCTGGTGACTACTCCGGTTCGTCGAAGCGGTTGGCAATCAGAGTGGTAACGGCTGCGAATGCTTCCTCTTCGTCCGTGCCCTGCGCCGTCAATTGCAGGCGGCTACCGCAACTTGCGGCCAACATCATGACCGACATGATGCTCTTGGCGTTGACCATGCGGCAGTCGTTCCCAATCATTATTTCGCTTTCAAAGGCGGTCGCAGTATTAACCAGTTTAGCGGCCGCGCGCGCATGGATGCCGAGCCGATTGATGATGTCAATCTTGCCTTCACGCACCTCGCCCGGCAGCCTCTTGTATGTCTTTAAACGAGTTCACGATGCCTGACCTGGACATTGCCGAGTTTGGAGATGAAATGGCGCGAGAGCCGTTCGGCGAGGTAAACCGAGCGGTGCTGCCCGCCGGTACAACCGATCGCCACGGTCACGTAGCTGCGATTATTGGCTTCAAATTGGGGTAACCATTTTTCCAGGTACCGAGCTATATCGCCGAACATTTCCTCCACGAGAGGCTCGTCCTGCAGAAACTCGACTATTTTCTGGTCCTGGCCGGTATATTCCCTCAAAACCGGCTCCCAGTAGGGGTTCGGCAGGCAGCGAACGTCGAATACGATATCGGCATCAGAGGGCACGCCACGCTTGAAGCCGAAGGATTCAAACAGTAGCGCCAGGGTAGCGCTGGTTTGGCGCGCTACTTGCTGCTTCACGATATCCCTGAGCTGATGCAGTGTAAGCTTGCTGGTGTCGAGTTTCAGGTCGGCAACGGACGCAATCGAATCGAGCAACTCGCTCTCGATGGAAATGGCTTCCTCCAGCGACGTTTCCGGGTTGCTCAAGGGATGTTTGCGACGGGTGGAACTAAAGCGGGAAAGGATGATCTGGTCTTCGGCATCAAGATACGCGACCGTATATTCGACGCTCATCTCACGCAGCGTATTCAGTGTGTCCGAAAACCGCACCAAATTACGGGGCACATTGCGGGCGTCGATACTGACGGCGATCCTGTCCCGCTGGGCAGGGCGTTCGACCGCCACGGCGTTCATCAAATCCGGCAGCAAGCCAGCCGGCAGGTTATCAATGCAATAGTAACCAAGGTCTTCCAGGACGTGCAGGGCGGTGCTCTTGCCCGACCCGGAACGGCCACTGATGATTACCAGCTTCATGCGTGGCAGTTCATTGGGGCCGGCGCTCTCCATCAAGTGCTTCTCTCGATGGAAATTGCGGTCGTGGTGGCCGCGGTGTACAACTCCATGTCGGTTTTTGCGTCGCGCAGGGCTTGTCGATATTCCGGGTTGTTGAAGCTGGTGGCGATCACCTG
>CAMYKE010000068.1:7802-8681 GCA_947258895.1 uncultured Pseudomonadales bacterium
GGGGGATTGCGACGCCTTCGCCGACCCCGGTACTGCCCAGCCGCTCGCGCGCAATCAGGCAGTCGAATATGTCTTCGGAATCCGTTTCCGGGAACAATGTGGCGGCGAAATCTGCGATGGTTTCAAACAGGCGCTTTTTGCTGACTCCCGATACCCCTGCCAGGGTACATTCGGGAGTCAGTAGGTTTTTCATTTGCATGGTTGGTACGTGGAACCCCGGCGCTTGCTAGCGTGCAAAATGGCCCTGGGCTCGGGCGAGGTTCTTTTCCTTGTGTTTGATGAGTTGGCGATCAAGCTTGTCGGTGAGCAGGTCGATGGCTGCATACATGTCTTCATGCTCGGCATTGCCGACCACGTCCGCACCTGCGATGTGAATTGTCGCATCGGCCATTTGCCGCTGCTTTTCAACACTGAGGACAACATTGATACTGGAGATTTGGTCGAAGTGACGTTCCAGTTTTTCCAGCTTGCTGTGTACAAAATCATGCAGCGCAGAGGTGACGTCGATATGGTGACCGCTAATGGTTATATGCATAAATCGCTCCTTTGATGATAGTCAGTCGGGTTTTATGCGGCGCCCATGGGAGGGCGCCAGGCCAGTTATACCAGCTGCTTGCGTTCATTCGAAGGCGGTATCCCCAAGGATTCACGATACTTTGCTATGGTTCGTCTTGCAACCTTAATGCCCTGGTCCGCAAGCAGATTTGCAATCTTGCTGTCGCTCAAAGGTTTCAGGGTTTTCTCTGCCGCGATCAGCTTTTTGATGATGGCGCGAATGGCAGTCGATGAGCATCCCCCTCCGCCGTCGGTGTCGACATGACTTGAGAAAAAGTATTTCAGCTCGAAGATTCCGCGCGGGGTATGCATGTATTTCTGGGT
>CAMYKE010000069.1 GCA_947258895.1 uncultured Pseudomonadales bacterium
AAGACGGATTCAAAGTAGTTCGGCCCGCCATCTTTGCGAATCAAATCGGCGGCAGTCAAAAAGTAATTGATGGCGAATCGCCAGTAACCCGTGCCTTCGTAGTTGCTCCCGTCTTCCGGCAAATATTCAAATACTTTCTCAAAGTTGTCCTTGATCACTGAAATCCACTGTTCCGCTCCCTCGTATTCAGCGCGAATCGCATAGGCGGTAGTTAGCAACCCGGAATAATTGATCCAGTTATGGTTCTGCCAATAGTCGGTCGACCAGCAATTCCCGCGGTTTTCCTCCCCATAGTTAAAGATTTTATTGCCCTGCAGAATCAGCTTATTGAGAAACTTGTTACGTTCTTGGTCCGTCAGGTGGTCCTTAAGCCAGTCATAGGATAGTCCCAGGCCAAACAGCATCCAGGAGGCGCTGAGGTCGACATCAACCAGAAACCCGTAACCCCATACGTCATAATCCACCGCTGTAAAGATCCAGCGTTTGGCTTCTACAAGATAATGATCCTGCTCGGTCAACAGATACGCCAGACTCAGGTTCGCCGCAGCCATTCCCATATAGGTAATACTGGTTGGCGGGTGTTCCCTGGCAAGTTCCTGACCCTCATAAAGACGGCACTGCTCGATAAGCCGGATCAAGTGTTCCTTGCGCGTGGTCTTGAGTTCCGACTTGAGCACGTCCAGCTGGTCGTTTATTAGCAAGTAATTCATTTTAGCTTTTCCATGTAAATGGGGACTGTAAATGGGGACAGACCACGTTTTTGCTCTCAATTTAAAACGTAAAAACGTGGTCTGTCCCCGTTATTGCGTGATCAGGCTGTTGGCTCCTGTTCGGTGACCGCCGCGCTACCGGGTTTCATCCCCGCTCTAATCATCAGGACGCTGACGGCACCTATCGCCAGTGCGAGCACCAGGATTGCAATCCGGCCCTCCAGCGGATTCGGGATGAGCAGCAACAATGCGACGAAAATTGCGACAGCAGCCCCAAAACGGCCAATTGCCGTCAGTTGACTCGAGTCGTTACCCAGGCCGATTTCCTTTTCAAAGTCGATCGGCGTCCTGATGGTCTTCATGAACCTGTCCACCAACTGGCGATGTTCGGAATCCCGGGAGGGTGCAAAAAGTATCGATACCAGGAAGCCGAATGACCCTGCGGCGAAGACACCGAAAAATTGTTTCTGGAAATTCCATTGAAAGCCATCGCTGAATTCCTGCGAGAAACCGAACCAGGTTAGTGGAACCTCGAAATAGGAGATGAACGAAAACAGGAGGGCGCAGCCGATGGACAGCAGGGCGGCCCACCAGGGCGTTTGTCGAATAAATAACCCCCACAGCAAGGGAATGGTGATTGGCATCGACAACAGGGTGCCGACCGTGAGCATGATTTCGAAGATTCCCTCGCCATCCTGCTGCGCAAAATACAATGCCAGCAGGACGATCAGGAAGCCCATAACCCAGGTGAGCAGATGTCCATAGCGCAACAGCTCCGATTCCGACCTGGGCTTCCACTTCAGGTAGTGCACGATCTTGGGATAGATGTCCTTGATCAGGATGGCGACATTGGTATTCAGGCCGGTATCCATCGAACTCATGGTCGCGGCAAGAATCGCGACGACGATCATCCCGACCAGGCCTACTGGTAGCAGGCTGATACTGGCAACCGCGTAACTCGCTTCCGCCGGTTTGCCTATGTCGAACGACATCACCAGGTCGGGATACAGAAGTCGGGCAGTGATCGGTGGCAAGAACCAGATGACGCTACCCAACACCATGAGAATCGAGCACAGCAAGGCGGCCTTGCGCGCCTCTCGACCGTCCTTGACGGAAAAGTAGCGAGGCGCCGCATTCATGGAATTGAAGACGATAAACTGTTTCGCCATCATAGCGCTGGCCCAGCCCCAGGTATACGCGCCGCCAAACAGCGTCGCCGAATTGACCATGCTGTATTCTTCTGTGAGCCCCTGCGACTCGATCTCCTGAAACAAGTTGTCGATACCGCCAATTGCGTCCAGGCAAAGCCAGCTGATGATCAAGGTCAGAGGTACAAGAATCAGGCCCTGCAGAAAATCGGTCGCCATCACGGCCCAGCGGCCGCCGGTCGCGGAATAGACAAGCACCACGATGCCGCACACAATAATTACAAGGTTGATGTTGTATCCGAACACGGCGGAACAAAAAATTCCGAGACCGTATAGCGCCATCGCGGAATATAAAATCCGTATCGGCACTTCATAAAGGGCGTAAAATTCACGTGTTGTTTCACCGAAACGCATGGCGATTGCTTCGGGGAATGTGGTGACTCTCATCTGGCGCAACCAGGGCCCCATAAACAGAAAGTTCACGAAGAAGCCGAGCGCATTGCCTAAAAAGATAAACGCCGCGGAAAAGCCGGAATCGTAAGCGATGCCTGCGGCCCCGGTAAAGGTCCATGCGCTGAATGCGCTCATAAAAGCGCTACTCCCCACTAACCACCAGGTGCCTTTACAGCCGCCTTTAAAATAGTCATCTGTGTTGGAGGAGAATTTCTTGAAAACGAGGCCGACCGTAACAATGAGTATAAGGTAACCCACGATTACCAGGTATTCGATATCCGAAATTTCCAAACCTGACATCTTGGTGTGGCTCGAGAAGATTTTTTTAGTATGAGCACATTATGTACTAGTGCAGACCGAGTTAACCAGCAGCGAACGCTATGGGACGTGCGCCGCGCTACCTGCAAAAACATGCAAGCTACTGGGCGTGCTGATCAGGCAGTATGCCCACTACCGAACAGGGTGCCCCTAAACTTTTCACCCTCAGCCCGGTCAGAGTATGCCGGAACACGCATTTGGGACAGGACACCAGAGGGCTTGATATAATTACCTCGAGTATACCCCCGGGAGAGGCGATGAACAGAGCTAGAAAGGCATTACTTATCTTTTTTCTGGTCAACTTTAGCTCGATTGTCGCCGCTGAGGAATTGGCGTCAGGCGAGTGGGCCTCTGCCAGTTTTTTTACCACTTTGAAAGGTGACTGGAAAATCGTACGGAACGAGGATGGCACTTTTGTCGAGTTTGCCAGGAACTTTAAAACCTCGAAGGCCCCGGACCTGAAAATACTGCTATCCAGCCTGCCCGCCGACCAGATTACCCCCGACAATGCGGTCGACAAATCGCACGCGCGTTTTGTCAGCCTGCTAACGAGCTACTCCGGCGCGGCGAGCTATAAACTGCCCGCTGGCGTCACGCTGGGAGGCGTCAAAAGCCTGATCATCCACTGTGAACAATACACCAAGCTGTGGGGGGCCGTGCCGGTCAATCTCCCCTAGCGAGGATTCTGCAATAGCAGAGGGACCGCAGCATACCGAATATTTCCATTTCCTATGAATCCGTGTCAGGCTGCTTCGATTTTGTTATGGTCATAAATCGAAACAGCCTGGTAACTAGTCTGGAGACAGTATGATTTTGGATGCATTTAATCTGGAGGGCAAAGTTGCCATCGTAACCGGTTGCAACACCGGCCTCGGACAAGCAATCGCGCTGGGTTTGGCTGAAGCGGGCGGTAGTGTTGCAGGCGTCAACCGTTCGGAACCGGCTGAAACGATAGAGCGGATGAACGCGGCGGGCCATAAATTCCTGGATGTTCGCGCCGACTTGATTAAACAGGACGGTATTCCAGGCATTATTGATCGAACGACCGCCGAATTCGGTAAAATCGATATCCTGGTGAACAACGCCGGTATCATCCGCCGTGAAGATGCCATTGATTTCTCCGAGCAGGATTGGGATGACGTGATGAACGTCAACCTAAAAACGCTGTTTTTCCTGTCTCAAGCCGTTGCCAGGCAATACATTGCGCAAGGTAACGGTGGAAAAATTATTAACATTGCTTCCGTGCTTTCCTTCCAGGGAGGTATTCGGGTGCCATCCTATACTGCATCGAAGAGCGCGGTTATGGGCATGACGCGCGCGATGGCGAATGAGTGGGCAAAACACGGCATCAACGTAAATGCGATTGCGCCAGGTTATATGGCGACAAATAACACGGCCGCTCTACGCGCTGATAAAGAACGCAATCAACAAATTCTGGACCGCATCCCTGCCGAACGCTGGGGAGCACCTGCAGATATAGCCGGCCCTTGCGTTTTCCTGGCGTCGGACGCAGCAAATTATATCCACGGCTACACTGTAGCGGTCGATGGTGGCTGGTTAGCCCGCTAATTTGCGGGTCGCACAGTGGAAACCTCGATCGGAGACATTTGCTTCAACACCGTCGTTGACTCCCAAACTGCGACCCGCGGTTTCAGGGATGCGGAACACCCACAAAAAAGAATGCTTACGCCAGCGCGCTGAATCCGCTCCCTACTGTTAGTATAAATTGTATACATTACAAAATATTAGAGTACATTTTTAATCCAAAAAGTAATTTCTTGTTACGGTTTCACTCGTGGTCACCGGGTCATCACCAGGAGTTATCTCCGGCCCTAACTGAGAGCTCATCCTGGTTCGCAGCCCGCAATACCCTACTCGCGTAACCCGCCAGATTACAATACCCGATAAGCAAGAACCAGGCACCCGCTACCTGATTGACGCGCTCTCGTACTGCCTTAAAAATTTCTATTGCCGCAACAGATTTCCCCGCGTCCGGTGCTCTACTAGTACTAGCCTGCAGCTGCCTTCATTGCAGGCGCAGATCTTTTACCTCTCCTAACAGGACACCATCATGAAAACTGATCGTATGCGCAATCCATCCCGGGTAGTGATTGCCCTGGCTGGAATCATCAGCAGTTCCCTTGCCATCACCTCCTGGGCGAGCGGCTATGGCGGCCACGGAAACAATGCCTGCTTCAAAACGACCCGGCTTATGAAGAACGCCTGCCGCTCCGATATCGTAGATGACTATTTCGAGGAAGCCGCCAAATGTATCAACAGTAGCGACCCCCGGGAATGCACCCGGGACGCACGCGCGGAACTGCGCGAAGCGCGCGAAGACTGTGGCGTGCAGGCAGAGGGTCGGGACGCACTGTGCAAGCGCCTGCCGGATACCGGACCCTATATAGTGGAAATCGACCCGGATGACTTCAACGGGGTAAACGGCAGTTGTACGCAGGCTGGCGGGCAAAACCAGTATTATCCGCTAGTGGTCGGCACCATAACCACATTCGTCAACGAAGAGGACGAGGAGACCATCATCGTTACGGTGACGGATGAAACCCGCGAGATCCTCGGAGTGGAAACCGTTGTGGTGCGCGACACCGTGTACGAGGGTCTGCCTGACGACGATGGCAAGCCTACCGGTCCGCGTATCGAAGATACCGATGACTACTATGCCACCCACGCCAACTGCGATGTATGGTATTTCGGCGAGGTATCGCAGAACTTCGAGGATGGCTTCCTGGACAACCTGGACGGCTCCTTTATCGGCGGTGTCAGTGGCGCGCAACCGGGTATCATCATGCTCGGCAATCCCCAGGTCGGCGACGTCTACCGCCAGGAGTTTGCCCTGGGTGATGCGGAAGACGCCGGCGCGGTGCTGGACCTGGCTGCCGATGTGGAGATCGAAAACGACGACTTTGCCTGCAACGGCATGTGCCTCAAAACCGAGGACTTCATCGCCAACGAGCCAGACGCCGTTGAATTCAAGTATTTTAACCCCGGTATCGGCTTTCTCGCAGAGCAGCTACCCGGCGGCGAGGTGGTGCTCGAGTTGATCAAGCTCGAGGTGATCGCGCCCTGACCGGAAGCTTTTCAGCCGCGGCTTGCGAGCGAGCGGCCTCTCCCGATGTACTGGTCAACGGTGGTTTATGAGGAGGAGCCCCGGTGCGTCCTGATTTCCCGATCGCTCGCCCTCTGGCAAAAACAGAGGTGAATTACGCAGAGTGATGCGTCACATATTGGGATAGTTGGGGCCACCGCCGCCCTCCGGAACCACCCACTGGATATTCTGGGTGGGATCCTTGATATCGCAGGACTTGCAATGCACACAGTTCTGGGCGTTGATTTGCAGGCGGGGCTGGCCGCCCTCCTCGACGATTTCATAGACGCCCGCCGGACAATAGCGCTGCTCGGGGGCATCGTACCGGGCCAGGTTGATATCGATGGCCACGGCCGCATCCTTCAACAGCAAGTGACAGGGCTGGTCTTCCTCGTGATTGGTATTGGACAGGAACACCGAGGACAGTTTGTCGAAACTCAATTTGCCGTCGTACTTCGGGTAGTCGATCGGCGCGCATTCGCTGGCTGGCCGCAATTGTGCATGGTCCGCCCAGCTGTCCTTCAGGGTTAGCGGTAACTTTCCGCCGAACAGGTTCTGGTCGATAAAATTGAACGCGCCGCCGAGCCACGGCCCCCACTTGTGCAGCGCGGCACCGAAGTTGCGGCTCCGGTAGAGTTCGTCATAAACCCAGGAAGCCTTGAAGGCATCCGCGTAGCCGGTCAACTCCTGGCCGCCCTGGTCGCCACCCTGCAACGCCTTGACCAGAACCTCGGCAGCTACCATCCCCGACTTCATCGCGGTATGGGTACCCTTGATCTTGGCGAAGTTCAACGTGCCCGCATCGCAGCCGATCAGCAGGGCTCCGGGAACGGTCATCCTCGGCAGGGAACTCAGCCCGCCCTTGGTCAGCGCCCTGGCACCATAGGATACGCGGCTGCCGCCCGCCAGGTACCTGGCG
This sequence comes from uncultured Pseudomonadales bacterium, assembly GCA_947258895.1. The sequence continues at coordinate 6,652 of CAMYKE010000069.1, forward strand.
A
>CAMYKE010000070.1 GCA_947258895.1 uncultured Pseudomonadales bacterium
CGCCTCGAGCACCCCCGGCGGAATCGCACGGGCTCGGCAAAGGGAGCCGCTGCCGTGTATTTGGGGTTTGCATAGGTGGATGCTCGGGTACCTGGCGGCACGGCGGCCCAGCCCTCACTCTCGCCTACCAATTCGATGTAGCGCCTGGAGGTAGCCCAGACTATAAACTTCCGGGCGGCATCTTTCGCATCGGAGGTTTTCGGGATAGCCAGCGCCCAGGACCACAGCCAGTGGTTGCCGTGGGGCGTTACAGCTACTGGCGCCTGCGCAAACCCCAGATGGTCGGCTACTTGAGACTCGCTGCGGTTGTATAAACCGCCGGCGGCCGAGGTGGCATCTACCCATATGCCGCATTTGCCGCTGGAAAACAACGCCTGGTTTTCGTTGAAGCCGTTGGAGCTGGCGCCAGGAGGGCCGTAGTTTTGCAGCAGGTCGATGTAGAAACTAACCGCATTCTGCCACTCAGGTGAATCTAGTTCGGGGTTCCACTTTTCGTCGAACCAGCGCCCGCCGAAGGTATTGACCATGGTGGACACCAATGCCATGTTCTCGCCCCAACCCGGCTTGCCCCGCAGGCAGATACCGAAGATGCCATTGCCAGGATCGTGAATCTTCGCCGCCACTGCCTTGACCTGGTCCCAGCTGGGTTGATCCGGAATGGTGAGCCCCGTTTTCTCGACCAGAGCGCTATTATAGAATGTCATGGAACTTTCAGCGTAGAACGGCAGGGCATACAGCTTGCCCGCTTGAGACAGGCCGGCGCGTATCGATTCCAATACATCATCCAGGTCGTAGTCTGCCGGCAGACCTTCCAACGGCACTAACCAGTCTTTGCCGCCCCAGATGGGTACCTCGTAGGTACCAATAGTCACCACATCGAACTGGCCGCTGCCGGTGGCTATGTCGGTGGTCAGGCGCTGGCGCAGCACGTTTTCTTCCAGCACTACCCAATTCAGATCAATGTCCGGATTCTCTTCTTCGAACTTGGAAGAGAGTTTCTGCATAACAATCATATCGGAGTTATTTACGGTGCCGATTGTCACCGTCGTGGCCGCCTGGGTCACGGCGGCGAAGCTCAGCAGCGTGGCGGCCGCAGAGAGGATCAGGTAATGAAATTTCATGAGCTAGGCTCTCCATATTGTTGGAACCGAATCGGTTCGACTTCGGACTAGGATACGCTATCGAATCAAAACAACTCTCGACGGCGAGTGGGCGCGGTGCTTTATATGGGTTTACGCATCCCAAAACTCCTCACAGAGTTTTTTATGATACCTGCTGTACAGCAGGTTTTTATTATCCGCGAAAGATCATTCTGAAGCTGCCGGGCAATTAAAGCCGCAGGACTTCAAAATCTCACTATGCGATATTAAGATTTTCCCCGATTGACATATAGAACATTCTTGCTCTGCGTTTTTATTTTTATTTCACCGACCATATTCACTAAATTTACACTGTATTGTCAAGCTTGCGGCAAGAAAAACTGATCGAGCCCGCCGAGCTGAAGGCATTATCCTTCACGAATATCCTCGTTGACTTTTGTTCGGGATCCACGGTTGTCTGCAACGAGATACCAGCTCTGGCAGGACAATAAAGCTTCGATAGCCTAAGCCTAACATGGGATATTCTCCAGGTTTGCTTGCAGTGCAAACTCGCAAAACGATTTCGATAGTTCCTCGTCATGCAAGACCATCTTCTGGTATTGGCCGGGCGTCATGCCGGCGATGCTGCGAAAGCAGCGCCCGAAATGGCTCTGATCGGAGAAACCGAGACGGTAAGCTATTTCCCCGATTTCTACGCCCTCGTACAACAGCGACCTTGCGTGAAATACGCGCAGCAGCAATTGAAAGCGATGTGCTGTAATACCAAGTGTCGCGGAAAATTTACGCGCCAAACGAAATTTGCTCAAACCGGCCATTGCGGCAAGATCATCCAGAGGAATGCAGTTGGTATAATCTTTACCCAGATAAATTGCAGCCCGCTCAACAGGTTGGCAACGTCGCCAGGCAATACCAATAGTATGTGCGGACTTCAACGCCATGTAATGTCGGGTAATCTGACGCACCAGCCTACCGGGGAGAGGCAAGGCGAAACAAATAAGATCGGCTCCGCGCAACACCTCGTTAACTGAGACGATCCTGGCATCGTATGCATCCTCAAATTCGAGCACAGGCTGCACATCGGCACAGAGGACTTCCAAACCAAAACCCAACCGAGCCTGTTGTACAATCGCCTGGCCAATGGGATTCATGCCGATTACACCAACCGTTTCGAAGGGTGCATTTTGCATTCGAAGATATTCTCCAAACTCGCATCTCCTTCCTTGCCAGGTGAACCCCGCCAACTGAATAGCCGCCAGCCCAATGCTTCCCTCAAGATCCGGGACAAAAGAAGAACCATCGCCTGGCTCGTCGGCGAGGGTCGTAGCAATCGCTTCATTCAGAGTTATGATATTGTTCGCATTCATAAATCGTCGCTATACCGTTTGACACTCAAGTGCGTCGCTCCCCAATAGTCCGATCGGCACCCCGCAATAGTCCGATTGGCACCGCTGCGCGTAGCACAACATCCCATCCAGAACTGGTAGCCAGCATTGCCGATGCATTATTTCCGCTGGACCTGGATACAAAAACGAGAAAATCGTAAGCATTACCTCTTTCGAACGAGGTTGACTCTCGTGACCTACTGCGTTAAACATTGTCAAAATTTCGCACCCATTTAACAGGTTTCGAATGATTGCCTGAATCAACTCTCGAGCCGCTGTTCAGCTACCAACGTAATCCGTCAATGTCGCCTGCGCGCCTTTGTCGCAGCAGTTGTTCACAACGTCTTTCATCGGGTCGAAAACCGACACTTCGCGGCCCTGCTCGTCGGACCCGGTCAGGAAGCGAATCCTGGCCGCTACCGTAAATACGGCCAGCCCGATCGAGCTACCGCGCTGCAGTTGCTCGACGATAACCGTGCACTCAATTCAAGCCCGGAAGCCCTGGTAGCTTGCAATCGAAGCGCAATATTGTTGCGAACCGACCTTTGTGAACATCGTGTGCAGGGTCGACCCACCCCTGCCAGATCCAGCGGCAGTATGACGGTCAAAGTTGAGAAATTATGTCTTTATTACTATGGATAATGACTGGTGCATTAATCATTATACATATGCTTTTATTGCCGACAATTGCCATCAACTGAGCATTTGCCTAATGTAAGAGCATTTTATCAGCAGTCCCGGTGAAGGTCAACTGCCAGCTGCGGCGCCATATTCAACAGGGCACAACAGCAAGTGCGTGATAAAGAAGCCGGTTTACGATAGGCGACCAAAACGAGTACATCCAAAACCCAGCGCTGCGGAGCTTTGATGGTCAACGGCATTCAACTGGTCAACTGGGAGGCAGACTTCACTGGTATCCGCACCCGATGACGTTGGGTTCTCTATATAGTGGGTGAAACGTACAATGGCCACAGGACCTAAGGACCTGCATGCTGAAACAATCGCTTTGCCTAATGAGTAGTCTCCTCGTTCCGAGCCTGCCGGTAACGGGTCACGCAATACAATACCAGCGCTTGCTTGAAATTCCCTTAGACGCGCCACTGGCGGATGGTATAGCGGCCATTAAAGCCGTTGTGGCAAAACGTAGTTGGGACTTAGTCTCTGTCCACGAGGATGCTGTTTTACCCGGTTCAGCAAGGATGATTTCGATGGCGAACTGGAATTTAAAATCATCGATGGCAACCTCTGGATAATGTGGTAAGCGACCTGACCGGCAAGACGGGGATGGCCATTTTGCGCAGTATTGTTGCCGGCGAACGTGATCCCGGGCAACTGGCGAGCCTGCGAGACCGACGTCTACGGGCTGACGAGGAGACGGTTGCCCGCAGCTTGCGTGGTAACTGGCGCGAGGAACATCAATTTGCACTTGCCCAGGCATTAGCTCATTACGATTTCCTCAACGATCAGATCAAGCAATGTGACAAGGCAACCAGTCAAGCCCCCCATACGTTACCCCACCGTAGCGATGAGACAACGGCGCCGACCAAGGTGCTGCGCAGTCCGCATCGGAGTTCGGCCCAGCAAAAGCAGCTTCACCAAGCCCTGCATGCGGTGATGGGGGGTGGATTTAACCGCAATCCCCACCCTCGGTATTGAAACGGTATTGGTGCTTGCGAGTGAGATTGGTTCGGATCTTTCTCGTTTTCCGAGTGAAGGCCATTTTTGCTCCTGGTTAAGTTTGGCACCGCCGACGCATACTTCTTACGGATGTGCGCGGTTTCGCCCGGTATCTGCACAATAGTGAGCCACTTACAGAGATTCCCCCGGCATCAAACGCTATCAGCCCGGAGATAAACTGCTGGCGTTTCTGAATGGGCTATAACCGATCACAGACTATGCCGAATCGGCACTACCGGTGAAAAGGCTGAAAATAGTGTGGTGTCGGCTTGTTTGCGCAACCGACGAAGTCTATTCGGCATAGTTCGGAGTTCGGCATGAACCGCCAAGGCTAACGGCCTCGAACCCTATGCTTATCTGCGTTACGTCTACACCCAACTCCCACAGGCAGAATCCGTTGACGCGATTGAGGCCTTGTTGCCTGGCAACATCGAGGTGCATCAGCTTACAGTGTAGCGTGCAAGCCCGTCGTTTGTTTTGCGTATAGACGCCGAAATGATAGGGCGAGGAGGAGTCCATCCCATTGCTTACCTTTGTTTTGCGTGTATGGACTCCTCCTCTTTTGCAAGCACTTTGTTTGATCGCGTCAAGGTACGACTGCCTACGTGTATCCGGTCTCATTGATGATGCCGTTCTCGTAGGCATCGGACCCTGATGGGCTATTCGCACGTCAGTTCCCGATCGCATGAACGAGCTCTTCGGCTCTGCGATTGCTCAGGGTTTTTCCGACGTCGGTTCAACCTGTTCGCCATCAAACATTATGCTCTGCAATCGTGGTGGTCTGTCCTCCTGCTTATCTCCCAGACTTCGTCAATTATTAACCAGCCTGATTGAACGCAGCAAGCATCGGATCGTAATTGGTCTCGTTATGCACAATTGCCCAGGCAATTCGTGCCGTCTTGTTTGCTAACGCAACCGTCGCAATATTCACATGCTTGCGCGCGACCAACTCATTTAGCCATTGGCTCAGTCCGTCATCCCGATCCTTCGCGTGTCGAATCACTGCTCTTGCACCGTGGACCAGCAACTTTCTCAGGTAGCTGTCACCCCGTTTACTGATGCCCAGCAGCCGGTCTTTACCGCCTGTACTGTGCTGGCGTGGCGTGAGTCCCAGAGAGGCTGCAAAGTCACGTCCTTTACCGAATGCTTTGCCGTCACCGAGTACACCGGCAAGGGCACTGGCGGTGAGTGGACCAACACCGCGCAGTGCTAACAGGCGCCGCGCCATCGGATCGGCTTTTACCGTCTGCGCAATTCGGTCATCAAGGTCAGCTATCCGACGATCTAGATGCCGCAAGTCATCCGCCAAATCGGACAACAGGAATCTAAATTCATCAGTCAGGCCATTCTCTGCATCCTCAAGCCATTGAGGTAATGCCCGCCGAAGTTGATTGATGCCGACTGGCGCGACAATACCGTATTCGCCGACGAGCCCACGGATCTGGTTCGCCTTGGCCGTCCGCTGACCCACCAGTTCCTCTCGGATTCGATGAGCAGCCTGGGTATCCTGCTGCGCGACCGTCTTGACTGCAACAAACCGCATCCTGGGTCGACCCATGGCCTCACAAACCGCCTCGGCGTCAACGCGGTCATTCTTGTTACTTTTTACAAACGGTTTGACGAACTGAGCAGCGATCAGCTTAACAGTGTATCCTCGCTTCTGCAGCTCTCGTCCCCAATAGTGAGCGGAAGCGCAGGCTTCCATACCAATCTCCGCTCCTGGGGCAACGCGTTCACACAGCGCATCAAGCCACTGGTTACGCTTGAGTTTCGCCTGCCACTGGGTTTGATCATGACGATCAACACCGTGCACATGAAAAACAGACTTTGCGATATCCACACCGACTCGTGTAATGTTCATATTGGGCTTCTCCTCATCTTCTGAATGGTTGGTTTCCACTTACCATTCTGGCGCATAGACGCCGAAATGATAAGGCGAGGAGGAGTCCATCCCATTGCTTACCCCAAATTATTAGAAATTCTTGTTTAGCCGCAATTCTTCGACATAACAAACGCCCTTTGAATCCCTTTTTCCATCATCGAGCCGAATCTTGATTTCCTTGCCTGCCATATATGCTTCCAATGCTGCGCGGTACATAGCTCTGCCCTGGTCTGTATTCAATATTCGCACAACTACCAAACCGGTTGATTTTGAAACTTTACACTTTCCTGCAGTCGTCAAACCTGTGATATAAAGAACAGCCAGCTGGTCATTTGTAATACTGCTTATATAAATATCAGAAACCGTTCCTGACACATCAAAGGTCGCAGAATTTGCCGCCGAGCTAGCTAGAGTCTCCGTGCCCGCTACCGCCACCGCCACCACTTCAGCCTGTTTCAAGCAGTTGTAGACCGAGAAGGTTTGCTGGCTATTTACCAGCTCTGTTTTTTCCACCAACACATTCCCACCAATCCTGGCCGCCTCTTTGCGTGCCATGTTACGCACCTCGATGATGGCTTTCATGTCGGAGCTAGAATTTCATGTCGGTGCTAGAAGTATTCCACTTGTTTCTGGCTTTGCCCGTGGCAGTGCCGAGCAACTCGCATTCCGCGACATCCGTGCTGCTGCGCAGCACCACGGGCTCAGCCCCGGGCCGGATGTTGATCCCCGCGCAGGAGCAAATTGCCACCAGCAAGACAGATACCGTAGAAAGCTGCATTAATCTGCGCATAATCCAATCCTCAATGTAGTGTCATAAAAAGTAACGCCATAATACACAATCGCGCTTTGGCATGAATCGAAAGAAATTTATTTTTACATGTTGATTTGCACTTAAATCTGTCCCAGATTTGCATCTAAAATTGACCCACCCTGGTCGCCAGATTATGGCCCGGATTTGGTTTTTTTTGCTGCCTCCTGACCTGTCGTAGCGTGTTTGAGGCGCTAGCTGTCACCACCTGTCTCCAGAATATGGCAGTGATGGGTCAGTCGGTCCAACGGGGAGGTTACTGTAAAAGGGGACGGAGGGATTTATTGTTGATCGAATCCAGGTGCCGCTTGCAGGAGGACAGCTTTTTAAACGTTCAGCGACGGAGGAAATGATATTAATTTTCCAAGAGTCCGCATTGTGGCGTGTCCATGATCGAAAGCACATTTTCGGTCGGCGGTTGGAGGCAAGAGGTGTCAGTTCTGAGACGCGACAGGTGTTGTTGGGTCACAAT
>CAMYKE010000071.1 GCA_947258895.1 uncultured Pseudomonadales bacterium
TTTTTTTTTTTTTTTTTAAAACACTGATAATGCTTCTTGCAACCGCCGCTAGAGCGGCAGGCAGCGAGCGCCATTATGGGAATTTGCTGTCAATTATCAATATGTGCACTGCAAAATATTTTTATTGCTAGCGGGGTAAAATTCGGTCTTTGAAGCGTAGAATGATTACCAGGTTTGCCAGCATGCCCCGGGCTGTTTTGGTGAAATGCCTATGGGTGCTTTAGCGTTCGCAAAGATTACTTATCTGGATTACAGTATTGCCAGACGCTACGCCAGGCTGACTGTGTGCCGTGGGCATTGCGCGTGCTGGCAATCGGCGTTCTGATACCGGGAGAGTTGCAGTGGCCAACATCGAGATTATCTACGGGGATATTCTGTCGCAGGCGGCAGAGGCGCTCGTATGTCCCGCCCACAAGCACCTGGTTCGCGGCAGGGCGCTGTCCGCGCAAATCTATGATCGGGCGGGCTCCGGGCTGGTTGAGGAGTGCGCTGGAGTGGACGAATGTGCTGTGGGTGAGGCCCGCTTGACCAAAGCCTACGACCTGCCGTTCGACTACATCTTGCACACCGTAACGCCGCAATGGAGTAGTGGCGACCAGTGGGGAACGACGGCGGTGGGGCAGCTACGAGCGTGTTATCGGAGCGTGTTGGAACTGGCGCTGGCCCAGCAGATTGCCACCCTGGTCTTTCCCGCATTGGGCGCGGGCACCAATCGCTTCCCTCATTCGATTGCGGCGCACCTGGCGCTGGACGAGCTTAATGGGTATGGCGACCGCTTCGACTGCTTGACGGTGTGCCTGCACCGGCGCCACTATCACCGCGAGTGGCTAAATGTTGCGCAGCGATTCTATCCTCGGCTGCTGGAAGGTAACGCGTAGCGCCGAATTACGCGGGCCTTTTGAGTTCGTTGACCCATACACCACTCAACGGAACGATTAACGCGCTGTTGGCATTGAGCAAGTACAGTCTGATCCTGGCTTTGAGTCCCTTTCTTCTCTTTTCGTGGTTGTATCAGGCGAAAATCGAGCATGATTTTTTGGGCTGTGGCTTGAACGACAGAGTAATTCGGGGATGGTGTACTCAACTAACCGCCATATCTCACCGATTCGGCGATCCAATGCCCAGAAGCCTTGTCAGTACAGTGCGAATTGCCTTTTTGGTTTCTCGCCGGATCTTGCACGCTGTAAGGAATTTTTCTCCTGCTGCTATAGCGACGGCTATCCCCTTCGTCGGAAAACCCCGTACACCGCACAATCTCTCGGCGATAATTCCAAAAAATCGGTGAGATATGGCGGCTAACTCTCGCCATTCGCACGTCTCGGCTGTAGCCCTGATCGTATCTAAAACCAAAGGTTTAAATGGGGATGTTATTCTTCAGCGGGAGTTAACTTTTTTACACTGGTGGGGACCCCAATTGATATCCCTCTGCACCCTGCCTGTCTGCAGCTTCGAGAGAGGTGGAGGATAGCTAAGCTCGGCAATTACGAATCTTGCAGGCGAATACCCTTATAACACCCTAATACAGGTGTCTTGTGGAGTACTACCATCTGCCTGGAATAGACCCTGTTTTTATTGGTCGGAGTGAGAGGATTTGAACCTCCGACCCCCTCGTCCCGAACGAGGTGCGCTACCAGGCTGCGCCACACTCCGACCGCGGCGCGTATTCTAGCGATTAATTGGTGCGATTAACAGCCAGTTCGACCAAATCGTTCAGCGCATCCCGGTAGCGGTTGCGGGGCAATAATTGCAACAATTCGCGGGCTGCATCTGCTTCGCGGAGGGCACATTTCCGGGTGTAGTCCAGGGCGCCGCAATTGCGCACCAGGCTGATGATTTCGGCCATGTGCTCATGGTTGTCTTCCTTGACGGCGGCGCGAATGAGCTTGGCCTGCTCGGTGCTGCAATTTTCCAGCGTATAGATAAGCGGCAGCGTCATTTTGCCTTCGGCCAGGTCGTCGCCAACATTCTTGCCCATTTCAGCCACGTCGCCATCGTAATCGAGCAGGTCATCAATAAGCTGGAAAGTCAGGCCGAGCTTCATTCCGTAGTCGCGAAGCGCGACCTGCAGTGTCTTATCTACGCCGGACAGCACGGCGCTGGTATGGGACGAAGCCTGGAATAACACGGCGGTTTTCGCCTGGATGACTTCCAGGTACTCTTTCTGCGTGAGGTTGTCGTTATGCGCATTGACCAGTTGCCGCACTTCTCCCTCTGAAATGAGGTTGGTGCTGTTGGCGAGGATCTGCATGATTTGCATATCGCCCAGTTCGACCATCATCTGGAAGGCGCGTGAATACAGGAAGTCGCCGACCAGTACGCTGGACGCATTGCCCCACACAGCATTCGCGGTAGAGCGCCCGCGCCGTAGCTCCGACATGTCGACCACATCGTCGTGCAGTAAGGTGGCGGTGTGCAGGAATTCAATAATGGTCGCGAGGAGGGTGTGTTTTTCGCCCTGGTAGCCGCAACAACGGGCGCTCAAGAGGACCAGCAGCGGCCGCACGCGTTTGCCGCCGCCGTCGACGAGGTACTGACTGATAGTTTCGACAAGATCTACCTCGGAGTGCAGCTGATCCAGGATGCGCCTGTTAACGGCATCAAACTCGGTTGCTACTACTGCAAATACGTCCTTTGGACTCATCGATAAATCAGGCGATTAACTCGGATATGAGGGCGGGAATACTAGGTGGGCGGGGGTTCCGTGTCAATACAGCACACCGCTATTTCGCAGCATAGCGCGCGTTTCCAGGCGTCATACGGCGGCGTTCCGTCGCGGGGTGCCTCGAACGTGGAAAAAAACGCTCGAATAGCGGGTTTATTTGATTCATCTCGCTTGATTGCCATGGGATGTTACCGTAAAATCTCGCCCCCTGTTGACCTCGCCAGACTAGCCCATCGGGGCGATTTTATTCGGCCAGGCTACGTGGCAAGGGTATTTCGGAGAAGAGTAATGTACGCAGTATTTAAGAGTGGCGGTAAACAGCACCGTGTTCAGGAAGGCGATACCGTCAGGTTGGAGAAGCTGGAAGTTGAAACCGGTTCCATGGTCGATTTTGATGAAGTCCTGGTCGTCGGTGAAGGCGAATCCATCAGTATTGGCGCGCCTTATGTCAGTGGTAGCGTGGTTAGCGGGGAAGTGGTAAGTCATGGTCGCGCGGCCAAGGTTAACATCATCAAGTTTCGCCGTCGCAAGCATCACATGAAGCGTGCCGGCCACCGCCAGTGGTTTACCGAAGTGAAGATTACCGGTATCGCCTCCAGTAGCGCGGCGCCTGCTGCCGGCAAAGCGGCCCCCGAGGTGAAAGCAGCACCCAGCGCGGAACCGGCTCCCAAAGAAGAAGCAGCAACTCCCAGAGTTGAAGCGGCACCGAAAGCGGCTGCTGAGGCCGGAGCGGGTGACCTGAGTGCCATCAAGGGCGTCGGCCCGGCGATGATCGAAAAACTGGCTGGTGCCGGAATTCCGAACCTCGAGGCCCTGGCCGGATTGAGCGACGCCGACAAGGCGCGGATTGGCGAAGAGCTGAATATTGCGGCAAAATTGGATGCCTGGATCGAACAGGCTAAAGAACTGGTTTCAGGAGAGGGTTAGAAAATGGCGCATAAAAAAGCAGGCGGTAGCACCCGCAACGGTCGCGATTCGGAATCCAAACGGCTTGGCGTAAAGCGTTTTGGAGACGAGGCAGTGAAGGCCGGTAACATTATCGTTCGCCAGCGAGGCACCCGCTTTCATCCGGGCGAGAACGTAGGGTGTGGCAAGGACCACACGTTGTTTGCCACGGCGGACGGCGTAGTCAAATTCAAGGTCAAGGGCGCCAGGAAGCGTAAATTTGTTAGCGTCGAGGCGGCTGCTTCCTGAATAAAGCCAGAGCGACTAAAGAGCCCCGCACTCGCGGGGCTTTTTTGTTTGGCGATGAGCCAAATTCCGATGCTCGGGTTCAGACCTCGGATCTGAAGTAAGGTGCTGTTGTGCCTCAGGTTAGAAGTAAAGTGTGCGAGGGCATGAAGGGTAGATTGGCGGTAGAATAGCGGTAATGAAATTTATTGATGAAGCAAAAATAGAGGTTGAAGCCGGTTCCGGAGGCAAGGGGTGCATGAGCTTCCTGCGCGAAAAGTACCGCGACAAGGGCGGGCCGGACGGTGGCGACGGTGGTGATGGCGGTTCCGTCTTCATTGCCGCTGACGCTGCTATCAATACGTTGCTCGACTATCGCTACCGGCGTCATTACCGCGCCGCTTCTGGTGAGGCAGGCCGGGGACGCAGTCGCACCGGCGCGAGTGCGGAGGATCTCATTTTGAGAGTGCCGGTTGGCACCACGATCATCGATGAAGATACCCTTGAGGTGTTAGCGGATTTGGCTGAGGACGGGCAGCGGGTACTGGTGGCCCAGGGCGGTTTTCACGGTCTGGGTAACGAGCGCTACAAGTCCAGCGTCAATCGCTCGCCGCGGCAAACGACTCCCGGAACCCCGGGGGAGGCGCGTCGCCTGAAGTTGGAACTCAAGGTGCTGGCGGATGTCGGCCTGCTGGGGATGCCCAATGCGGGAAAATCTACCCTGGTGCGGGCGGTCTCGGCGGCACGCCCAAAGGTTGCTGATTACCCCTTTACTACTCTCGCGCCAAACCTGGGAGTGGTGAGTTTCGACCGGCATCGCAGCTTCGTGATCGCTGATATCCCCGGATTGATCGAGGGTGCAGCCGATGGGACAGGGCTGGGCTTCCAGTTTCTGCGCCATGTGTCGCGTACCCGCTTACTGTTACACGTGGTAGACATCGCGCCCTGTGACGGTGTCGAACCCGCCGCGGCAGTCAGGACAATTGAGCATGAGCTGGAGCGCTTTAGCCCCACCCTGGCGCAACGCGAGCGCTGGCTGGTATTGAACAAAATCGATCTGATACCGGAAGCCGAGCGTGAGGCCAGGTGCGCGGCGGTAGTTGAGGCGCTGAGTTGGCAAGGACCGGTGTTCCGGATAGCGGCAATTAATAAGGAAGGAGTGAAACACCTTTGTGCGGAATTGATGGCGTATATTGAGGCGCGCCGTGCAGCAGAGGCGGAGAACCCGGAATTGGCGGATGAAGAACTGGCGATGAAACGTCAGATGGAGCTCGAGGCCCGGGAGCGGATTCGCGAGCACGAGCAGGTGCGTTTACGGCGTCGCAAGGGCGCCTCCGGCGATGATGATGACGATAATCAGGGCGGCGATGATGATGTTGAAGTGGTCTACGTACCCTAGGGGTCGGGGTTAGCGAATGGGGGAACGGGCGTCGCAGGAACTCGAGGAACAATGGCACAAGCTGGCCGCTGCACGTCGTTGCGTTGTGAAAATCGGCAGCGCACTGTTGACCGCTGATGGTGCGGGGCTGGACCGCGACGCGATTGCCGGCTGGGTCGACCAGTTGGCTTCCCTGAAGCGGCAGGGCCTCGAAATCGTGCTGGTATCATCCGGCTCGATTGCGGAGGGTATGTCGCGACTCGGCCTCACCCAGCGTCCCCATGAGTTGCATCGCTTGCAGGCTTCGGCAGCCGTTGGGCAAATGGGCCTGGTGCAGGCCTATGAGTCGAATTTCCAGCGCTTCCAGATGCATACGGCGCAAATTCTGTTGACCCATGACGATCTGTCGAGTCGCCAGCGCTACCTGAATGCGCGTAGCACGGTGCGGGAGTTGCTGAAGTTAGGCGTAGTGCCGGTAATCAACGAGAATGACACGGTCGTTACCGATGAAATACGTTTTGGCGACAATGATTCATTGGGTGCGCTCGTGGCCAATCTGATCGAGGCGGATGCGCTGGTTATCTTGACCGATCGAGCTGGGCTTTATGACATGGATCCGCGCGTCCATAGTTCGGCAAAACTGGTGCCACAGGCGTACGCCCATGATGCCCAACTCGATCAAATGGCCGCTGGCGGCGGCGGGCGATTGGGTCGTGGCGGCATGATCACGAAGATTAACGCGGCGCGGACGGCGGCGCGTTCCGGCGCGCTTACGGTAATTGCCGGCGGCCGCGAGCAGCAAATCCTGACTCGCCTGTTTGCCGGGGAGCGGCTCGGTACGCTGCTGGCGCCCGATGTGGCGCCACTGGATGCGCGCAAGCAGTGGCTGGCGGGACACTTGCAGGCCAAGGGTCGTCTGGTGCTGGATGATGGCGCGGTGCGGGTCTTGCGGGAAAGCGGCCGTAGCCTGTTAGCCGTGGGCGTTCGGGATTGCTACGGCGCCTTCGTGCGCGGCGATATGGTGGATTGTGAAAACCTGCAGGGCCAGCGCATCGCGCGCGGGCTGGTAAATTACAATGCCGATGAGGTCGGGCGGATCAAGGGGCGTTCCAGCGATTCGATTGAATCCGTCCTCGGCTATGTGAGCGAACCGGAGCTGATCCACCGGGACAATATGGTGGTGACGGGCTAAAACGCGCCGGCAGAAAAAAATGCCGGACTAATCCGGCATTTGACCTTGGCGTTCAGGCGGCTCTTCCAGCGCGCCGCCTTGTTCTTTTTGATGATTCCCTTGTTGGCCATGCCGTCGACCTTGGGAACAGCGGCCAGGTACGCCGCCTGTGCGGCTGCATGATTGCCGGTTTCGATCTCGGCCTGTACCTTCTTGACATAGGTGCGCACCATGGAGCGCAAGCTGGCATTGTGCTCTCTGTTTACTATCGCTTGCCTGGCGCGTTTCTTGGATCCCGGGTTGTTTGCCACAGTGATTTCCTTCGCTACTATTGATTAATAAATCGGGTTCAAATTTTGGACGCGAGATCATGCCCTGTTGATGGTTGCTTGTCAACGGTTTTCAGGCATTCGCATCACTTAAGCGGGGGCGCGATCTGGCGGTTGGAAATTGCTATTTATCTCGCTATGATGCCGTGAACCGCGCAGCAGCGGGATTATTACAAGGGCACTCATTTGCCGAACCAAACCGACCCGATCCAGCCGACCGAAAAATCCAGCCCGCAATCTGATGCTAACCTGAAATCCACTGCAACGGTGGGTGGCTTCACGATGTTGTCGCGGGTGCTGGGCTTAGTTCGGGATGTGGTAATCGCGAATTTCGTGGGCGCCTCGGCAAGTACCGATGCCTTTATCGTGGCATTCAAGGTCCCCAACTTCCTGCGCCGCCTGTTCGCCGAGGGCGCCTTTGCCCAGGCTTTTGTGCCGGTGTTGTCCGAATATCGGGAGACCCGGGACTTTGCGGCGATCAAGTCACTGGTGGATCATGTCTGCGGCACGCTGGGCCTCATCCTGGTGCTGATTACCGCGCTGTCCATTGTCGCCGCGCCGGTGATCACGATGATATTCGCTCCCGGCTTTATTCAGTATCCCGAGAAGATCGCCCTGGCCGCCGAAATGTTGCAGTTGACGTTTCCCTACCTGTTATTGATTTCCCTGACCGCGTTTGCTGGCTCGATCCTGAACAGCTATGGCAAGTTTGCTGCGCCGGCCTTCACCCCGGCACTCCTGAATATCGCCATGATCGGCAGTGTGTTGTTCCTGGCGCCGCAGCTCGAGCGACCGGCCATGGCGCTTGCCTGGGGTGTGCTGCTGGCGGGCCTGCTGCAGTTGGCATTCCAGGTGCCATTCCTGGCGCCGCTGCAATTGGTGCCCAGGCCAAGGATCGATCGGCTGCATCCGGGCGTGCGGCAAATATTCAAGCTGATGATTCCGGCCTTGTTCGGCGTATCCGTCAGCCAGATTAACCTGTTGCTGGACACGGTGCTGGCCTCGTTCCTGCAGACCGGAAGCGTATCCTGGTTGTACTTCTCCGATCGCCTGGTGGAACTTCCCCTCGGCGTGTTCGGTATCGCCATCGCGACGGTGATTTTGCCAACACTCTCCCGCCAGCATACCGGCCAATCGACCCGCGCCTACCAGGCTACCCTGGACTGGGCCCTGCGCCTGGTGTGTGTGATCGGCATGCCGGCGGCGCTCGCATTGTTCATGCTGGCTGAGCCGTTGTTGATCACCTTATTTCAATACGGTGCAATGGGCGAGCGGGACGTGCAGATGGCCGCAATGAGCCTGCGAGCCTATTCCTTCGGGTTGCTGGCCTTTATGTTTATCAAGGTGCTTGCGCCTGGATACTTTTCGCGGCAGGACACGCGCACCCCGGTGCGCATCGCGGTCTGGGCGATGGTGGCAAACATGGTGCTAAACCTGATCCTCGTGTGGCCGCTGCAGCACGCGGGCCTCGCCCTGGCTACCTCGCTGTCGGCCTTTCTCAATGCCGGTATGTTGTTAATCGGGCTGCACAGGTTGGGTATTTATAGTTTGCTGCCGGGTTGGTCCGTGCTCGTGGCACCGGGCGGGCAATCTCGCAGCGCTGTGCGGCGCCGGCGCTGCCAGCTATTTCGTGTTGTTGGCCCTGTTGGGCTCGCGTTTACGGCACTTCCGTAACTAACCCGCATCCATCACCGATACAGCGTCAAACCAAAGTTAAAGCTGTGAATGCAGGCAATTACTTGAAACCAGAGTTTTACAACCCGTCAGATTCACTTTGACGCGCTTGTATGGTACTCAGAGCCTTTATATTGGATGATATTAAGGTGCCGGATGCGGGCCAGAGTTGCCTAAAACTCCCTGGATAACGTTTTCCAGCCTGCTGGCTTAGGATATAATCCCGCCCTTTTATGATACGTGCGCTCCCCACGGCGCTACTGCGCAAGCGGCAACAATGAAATTGATTCGCGGCATGCATAACCTGGTTCGCCAGCGGGAGAAACCTGGCTGGGGCAGCGAGTGCGTCCTGACGATCGGCAATTTCGATGGCGTCCATGCCGGTCATCGGGTCATTTTGGAGCAGGTTACCGCGCATGCGCGGCAAGCGGGATTGCGGTCTCGGGTGATGATATTTGAGCCGCAACCACTGGAATACTTTGCCGGCGGTCGCGCCCCGGCACGCCTGACGACCTTCCAGGAGAAAGTCCGGCTATTGTCGGCATGTGCGATCGATGAGACGGTTTGCCTGGCTTTCAATGAAAAGCTGCGGTCGATGTCGGCTGACGCCTTTATCGAAGACCTCCTCGTCGGGCAGCTGGGTGTGCGGCACCTCGTCATTGGCGATGATTTCCGTTTTGGAGTGCAGCAGCAGGGTGATTTCCCATTGCTGCAAGCTGCCGGGGAAGAATTCGGGTTTAGTGTTGCAGCCACGCCGACCGTGATTATCGACGGCGAGCGTGTCAGTAGCACACGGCTCCGGGCGGTGTTGGAGGCCGGCGATTTTGAGCTTGCCGAGCGCCTGCTGACGCGGCCCTACAGCATTTGGGGCAGAGTAATTAGCGGCGACCGGTTGGGGCGCCAGTTGGGCTTCCCCACTGCCAATATTTCATTGCGGGGCAAGGTGGCACCGTTGAGCGGCGTATACGCGGTGGAGGTCGAAGGCCTGGCCAGCGACGGCGGCCTGTTGCAAGGGGTTGCCAACGTGGGTGTGCGACCAACGCTCGGCGGGGACGTGGCGTTGCTGGAAGCGCATATATTTGATTTTGATCAGCCTATATACGGCCGCAAGATTCGTGTGTTATTCAGGCATCGGATACGTGCGGAGGTAAAATTTAGCGGCCTCGATGCGTTGCGTGCGCAGATCGGGATAGACCTCGAAGCGGCCAGGCAACTTTTTTGTTTGAACGACAATTAGACTCAACGTAACCAGGTAGTAATGACCGAATACAAGCACACCCTTAACTTGCCCAAAACGGGTTTTCCGATGAAGGCCAACCTTGCACAGCGCGAGCCCGGCATCCTCAAGCGCTGGAACCAGGAACAGGTTTACCAGCAGATTCGCTCGGCCCGGGCCGGTCGCGACAAGTTTATCCTGCATGATGGTCCTCCCTACGCAAACGGCGATATCCACCTGGGTCACGCGCTCAACAAGATATTGAAGGATATCGTGGTGAAGTCACACACGCTGGACGGTTTCGACTGCCCCTACGTGCCCGGTTGGGATTGCCATGGCTTGCCCATCGAACACAAGGTTGAGACCAAGATTGGTAAGGCTGGCATAAAAATCGACCACAAGACATTTCGCCAGAAGTGCCGGGACTACGCGTTGCGCCAGGTGGACGGGCAGCGCAAGGATTTTATCCGCCTTGGCGTGTTTGGCGACTGGCAGAACCCCTACCTGACCATCAATTACAAGACCGAGGCGGATATTATTCGCGCGCTTGGCAAGATCACCGAAAATGGTCACCTGGTGAGGGGATTCAAGCCCGTGTACTGGAGCGTGGTAGGTGGGTCCGCGCTGGCGGAGGCGGAAGTGGAGTACCAGGACAAGGTGTCCTACTCCATCGATGTGCGATTTCGCGTTGTGGACGAGGCCGCTTTCCTGGCAGCCGCCGGCGGCGGCGCCGGAGAGGGCCCGCTGAGTGTCGTCATCTGGACCACCACACCCTGGACCCTGCCGTCCAATCAGGCCGTGGCGCTGCACCCGGACCTGGAGTATGTGATCGTGCAATGCCGGTCGGGCGAGCTTGCGGAGCGCCTGGTAGTCGCCCGGCAACTGCTGGATTCGGCGCTGGCGCGGTTTGGAATGGAGGACTGTAAGGTGCTGGCAAGCGCCAGGGGCGCCGCCCTGGAACACCTGGAGCTACAGCATCCTTTTTACGATACCCGGGTGCCGCTGATACTGGGTGAGCATGTGACCACCGAGACGGGTACCGGCGCGGTTCACACCGCACCCGACCACGGGCCGGACGACTTCGTTATCGGCCAGGCCTATGGCCTCGGCACGCTGCATCGTGTCGACGAGAACGGTACGTTTACCTCCTCGACAGAGCTGTTCGCCGGCGAGCACGTGTACAAAGTTGACGAGAAGGTCATCGCCGTCCTGAAAGAGCATGGCAACCTGCTGGCAGAGGATCGCCTGAAGCATAGTTTCCCGCACTGCTGGCGCACCAAAACGCCACTGATCTATCGCGCTACGCCACAATGGTTTATTAGCATGTCCAGCGCTAACCTGATGCAGCAGGTCAAGCAGGAAGTTGCCAGCGTAAGCTGGTTCCCGGCGTGGGGGCAGGCGCGCATGAACGCGATGCTGGACAGTAGCCCGGACTGGTGTATTTCGCGCCAGCGCACCTGGGGCGTCCCGATCGTGTTGTTTCTGCGCAAGGATAACCAGGAGCTACATCCGCGCTCGGTGGAACTAATCGAGCAGGTCGCCCGCAAGGTCGAGCAGGAAGGCATGGATGCCTGGTTTGAATCGGGCGTCGAGGATTGGCTGGACGCGTCCGAAGCGGCCGAGTACAGCAAGGTTACGGATACCCTCGATGTGTGGTTTGATTCGGGTGTGACGCATTACTCGGTGCTGCAGCAGCGATCAGAGCTGGCCTGTCCAGCGGACCTCTACCTCGAGGGTTCGGATCAGCATCGCGGCTGGTTCCAGTCCTCGCTCAAGACCTCGATGGCGATCAACGGCTACGCACCCTACAAGGCGGTGCTCACCCACGGTTTTACCGTGGATGCCCAGGGTCGCAAGCAATCCAAGTCGCTGGGGAACGTGGTGTCTCCCCAGAAGGTCACCAATGAACTGGGTGCGGATGTGTTGCGGCTGTGGGTTGCGGCAACGGATTTCAGCGCCGAGATGACCTGTACCGATGAAATCCTGAAACAGGTCGCCGATTCCTACCGCAGGATCCGCAATACGATTCGTTACCTGTTATCCGGTCTCGGTGATTTTGACGCAACGCTCGACATGATTCCGAATGCGGAACTGGTGGCGCTGGACCAGTGGGCCGTGGACCGGGCCGCGCGCCTGCAGGAGGAGATCCAGGGCCACTATGAAGCGTACCAGTTTCACCTGATCTACCAGAAATTGCACAACTTTTGCTCGATCGATATGGGCAGCTTCTACCTCGACGTCCTCAAGGATCGACTCTACACCTGCAAGGCGAACAGTCGGGCGCGGCGCTCTGCCCAGACGGCGATCTATCATCTGGCGGAAGCCATGGTGCGCTGGATTACCCCCATCCTTAGCTTCACCGCTGACGAGGTATGGTCGTTTATGCCAGGAGAACGCAGCGAATCGGTGTTTACCCTGGAGTGGTACCGGCAGCTGGCGCGGCTCGGGAATTCCGGGATGGACGCCGGGTTCTGGCGCCAGCTGATGGCGGTCAAGACCGCGGTCAACAAGGAGCTGGAGGCGGCGCGGGTCGGCGGTGCCATCGGCGGCAGCCTCAGTGCGGAAGTGACACTGTTTTGTTCCGAAGAGTTGCAAGCGTTGCTGGCAGCGCTTGGCGACGAGTTGCGCTTTGTGCTGATCACCTCGAAGGCCGCTGTGGCACCGCTGGATGAAAACCAGGGCGAGCCAACTGAAGTGCCGGGCCTGCGCGTGCGGGTGGCGGCGTCCGCATATGCCAAGTGCGCGCGCTGCTGGCATCATCGTGAGGATGTGGGAAGCAATGCTGAACACCCGGAGATTTGCGCTCGCTGCGTGGACAACGTGGAAGGCGCTGGCGAGCAGCGCCAGTTTGCCTGAGCGTGCGATGCTGAGCGCAGGCCCAAACGTGTTCCCCCCCGGGGCGGGGAGGCAGCTGATCTGGCTGGTATTGACGGCGCTGGTGGTCATCATCGACCAGGTCACCAAGTACGTTGCCGATGAATTTCTGTCCTACGCGCGACCCGTTGAAATATTACCGGTTTTCGATCTGATGCTGGTGTACAACAAGGGTGCGGCGTTTAGCTTCCTGTCCGAAGCGGGTGGCTGGCAGCGCTGGTTCTTCACTGTGCTCTCCGCCGCGATCAGTGTGGTGCTGGTGGTATGGATTTATCGATTACAGCGCCATGAGACCTGGGTTGCGATCGGGGTGGCGCTAATATTGGGCGGGGCACTGGGTAACCTCTATGACCGGGTCGTGCTCGGCTATGTCATCGATTTTGTTTCGCTGCATTACCGCGACTACTATTTTCCGGCCTTCAACGTCGCGGATTCCGCGATTACCGCGGGCGCGATCATGTTGATTATCGACTTGCTGTTCCTGTCCGGCCGTAACCCCGGCAATGCAGCCCCGGGAACTGGCGGAGATGCGCCGTGAGTGTCGAAATCGGTGCCAATACGCGGGTGACCCTTCATTTCGCTGTCAAGTTGAGTGACGGTCAGATGCTCGACTCGACCTTCGATCGCAGTCCGGCAACGTTCGATTTTGGTGATGGAAATCTGCTGCCGGGTTTCGAGAGCCTGCTGGAAGGGCTCGCCGCCGGGGCCAAAGAGACGTTTCGCGTAGCGCCGGAACAGGGCTTCGGCATGCCCAACCCCAATAATCTGCAGTGGCTCGCAAGAAGCCAGTTTGCCGATGACATCGAACTGCAGGAAGGCCTGATGGTGTCCTTTGCCGACGCCGGCCAGTCCGAATTACCGGGCGTGGTTAGCAGGATCGAGGACGATCGGGTCGAGATCGACTTCAATCATCCTCTCGCGGGCCGAGACCTGTTGTTTGAGGTCGAAATTGTCGAGGTCGCCAGGATTGCCTAGTTTCTTAGCCGGCAACGGCCTGAATTTGTTAAAATCGCGATAACCCAATCATTCTGAAGTGACCATGCAAATCAAACTAGCCAACCCGCGCGGTTTTTGTGCCGGTGTCGATCGTGCCATCGATATCGTCGACCGGGCACTCGAACTCTTCGGTGCACCCATCTACGTGCGTCACGAAGTAGTGCATAATCGGTATGTGGTAGAAGACCTGCGCCGGAAGGGCACTGTCTTCGTGGAGGAGCTCGACGAGGTGCCGGACGACTCCCTCGTCATTTTCAGCGCCCACGGGGTTTCACTGGCGGTGCGCCAGGAAGCCGAGGCACGAGGCCTGAAAGTCTTCGATGCGACCTGTCCGCTGGTCACCAAGGTGCATCTCGAGGTGGCCCGCTACAGCGCCGAAGGCCGGGAAACCATTTTGATTGGCCACGCCGGCCACCCCGAGGTCGAGGGTACGATGGGGCAGTATGATTCCAGCCAGGGCGGGAAGATGTATCTGGTGGAGAAAGTCACTGACGTGGCCAAGTTACAGGTCAACAGGCCCGATTTCCTGGCCCATGTCACCCAGACCACGCTCTCGGTGGATGATACGTCGGCCATCATCGATGCGCTGCGGGCGCGGTTTCCGAAGATCATCGGACCGCGCAAGGATGATATCTGCTACGCCACCCAGAATCGCCAGGACGCCGTAAAGCAATTGGCCGCAGAGTGTGACCTGGTGCTCGTGGTGGGCGCCGAGAACAGTTCCAATTCGAACCGCTTGCGTGAACTGGCACAGCGCCTGGGTTCGACCGCTTACCTGATTAATGACGCCAGCGAACTCCAGACCGACTGGTTCAGGGAAGTACAGGCTGTCGGCGTCACCGCAGGCGCTTCGGCACCGGAGATTTTGGTACAGCAAATTATCGAGGGGCTGCGCGCGCTGGGTGCCGAGGCGCCGACTGAACTGGCCGGGCGGGAAGAAAACATCGTCTTTTCACTACCCCGGGAGTTGCGACTGGTGGCAAAGTCCTGACGGGGACTGTATTTCGCTGGGGCTAATCTATGCCGAACTTTTTCAACCGATGACGCATTTGACGGAAGGAAATACCCAGCTTTTCTGCAGCGGCCGTCCGATTCCAGCGAGTTTCCTCGAGGGCTTTCATGATCGCCTGCTTTTCGATCTCTTCCAGGTAGTCATCCAGTGAGTCGCTCGCCACTCCCGTCGCTGGCGGCTCTTCTCCCACTGCGGGCGGGAGTTGCTCGGGGTCGGCGGTAACGGACGATAACTGCAGGTCGCTTCTTTCGATACGGTTATCCTCGCACAGGGTATATGCCCGTTCGAGTATGTTCTCGAGTTCCCGTACGTTGCCGGGGAAGCCGTA
>CAMYKE010000072.1 GCA_947258895.1 uncultured Pseudomonadales bacterium
CAAAATGGCGCTGACGATTTCTCCTCTGGCATGCACGAGCTCCGCCTTCACCTGCCGCAGAGCCAGGTATTCCCGGGCCGACACGTGAACCTTCTCGGCATCCCGGCCATTCTCGCTCACGGTCACCAGGCACAGGGCACCGTTCCACCATCCCGCCAGATAGGTTGCTACGTACAGCGCTTCCTCGGCCTTGAGGCTGCCGTCGTAGGCCACCAAAGCACGCTCCAGGTCTGTGAAGGGACCGGGGACCACAACGACCGGCCTGGGGCAGCGCCGGATCAGGGTGCGGCAGCCGGCCCCAAGCCTGGTTGGCGCCGGTTGCGGCGATGGTTGAGTCAGGCTGGTTACGACAAGATCGGCCCAGCGTGCGCGCTCGCAGATTGTGTCGGCGACTTCGCCGACAGCGACAGCCAGCTTGCCGTTAACCCCTGCTACCGCGCAACGTTGCTCAAACTGGACCTGCAGTGCTTGAATACTGGCGTCATTGCGTGCGGCTTCCGAGGCCACCACGTGCAGGGCGTGCAAGCGGGCTCCCTCCCGTTCGGCGATTCGCAGTCCAGTGTCCAGAGCATGCCAGCCGGACTGTTCGCCGTTTAGCGCCACCAGCAGGTCATCAACCACATGGTCTTCCCGGCATGGTGTAGTTTCTTTCTGCTCCAGCGATTGCTCGCGAGCGAGCTCGGTTGCACTGCAGGTAAGCGCTTTTTGCAGACGCTGGGATGCAATATTGGAAACGGGGCGGCCACCGCCAAAGCGGTCAATCAGATCGCTGGCCGCGGCATCAGCGCTGATGTCCCAGCCCAGCGTCTTTTCCAGATCGACGCGGTGGCGGCAAAGCCACAGATATAGATCGGTCGCGGTACGGTCCGGAAAATCTCTCAGCAGGCCGCGTTCCTGAATCAACTGCGCCAGCGGCAGATAAACCGTGTCGTACCAGTGGCCGAACGCTTCCTCGTAGGGAATCTCCCGCTGTTGCTCCAGACCCATGAAATGGCGGTGCACGTCGATGTGCTCCAGCAAATTCGGGTACTGGCAAGGGACGGTCACCCGGAGATCAGCCTCGGGGCGCAGCTCCTTTTGACGGGTGCGTTCCAGAAACTCCGTTTGTTCGGCCGCCAGGATGATGTCTTCGGGGCGGACATCCCGCGTCAGCGGGACTTTGGTCTTGACCTCGGTGACATAGGCTTGCATGGTGGTCAGGCCCATCTGCCGGGCGACCGAGATACGGTGGTTGCCATCCAGGACGAAATACACCTCGCCAATACGGTATACCTCGATAGGAGGTACGCCGGCCAGGCCGGTCATCGCCATCTTAACGCCGACCCAGCGGTTTGGGCTAATGTATTTGCGGGGCAGAAAACCGCGCGTGAACTCCTGGTAGCGGCCGGAGCTGCCGACGATGGCATCCAGCGGAATATCTTCCAGCGTCCGCCCTGGAATCTCCCGACCCTTGAGCCGCCGCAAAACGTCCTCATAGGAAAGCAACTCGCTGGAGTTGCCGGTCAGCCGGTCGATAACATCCCTGAGCCCGGCCTGTCGGCGGGCGCGGTTGAAATCCGATACCGCCAGGACCCGGTTCTGAAGGAAGTCATCGGCTCGCATGGCTGGCCTCAGTAGCGGTGTCCTGAAAGACGACGAGCGTAAAGTCGTCCTGCAACCGGCCACTGACCGGCGACGCCGCACAGTCGCGCATAGTGTCGATGATGTCTTGGCCAGCGGGATGGCGCGAGGCGATCCTGCAGATAGGATCCCAGCCGGTATACTTCCAGACCCCATCGCTCATGGCGAGCACGGTCCAGGGGCTTTTAAGGTCGGCGTAAAAGCCGGTAAAGTGTGCGTTACCCGAGCCCACGGGCGGGTTCTTTACTTGCCCGGCGGTGAGAATCTCTAATTCAGGCAGGGTGGGCGATGCTGCGCTTTTGCCCACCCTGCCCGATCCAGCCCGGCCGTCGCTGACCAACAATGCAGCGCTGTCGCCACTGGAAGCTCCGCGGATGCAAGTAGGCGTAATGCAGAAAGCAAGCAGGGTGGTAAAGCCTGCAACCGGATCACTGCGTACCGCCTGATCTGCCCGGTGCATAACCGATTGCCAGCCCTGGGCTCGCATCAGGGCGGCGGGCGCGCAGTCCAATGCCGCCCGAAGCAGGTTCCGGCAGGCCGTACGAGCCGCTGCCGCCGCCCCTTCACGCCCGCCCTGGCCGTCCGCCAGAACGCAGATGCTGTGCTCCGCACTGGCGGGATGGCGGTGAATCTCATAAACGTCTTCGTTTTTCGAGCCTTCGCCCGCAGCGGTGTAGCTGGCGATCTCGATCATTTGCGCACGTCGTCCACGTCATAGTCTTCCGGCAGGTTATCCAGGGCAACCAGGAGTATAGCTGGAATCAATACTCCATTTTCATTCAATCTACTATGAGCATGCGGCCGCCGGCAATAGCTTATCGCGGTTGAGACGGCCGCCAATGACTAAAAACAGGCTAATCGTCGCGACCTGTGTATTTAGCCGCTGCATTCGGGCTCTTCAGTAACCTGAACGTCAGTGTTGCTCCACGCTCCAAACTCACCCTGGATCTCCCGCAACATGAGTTTCAAAGCCTATCCCCTTGGTATGGGCATCTTGGTATGGACATCGATTTCTCGATACAACTTGACCAAACCGTTCGGGAACTTGCCAGCTATAGCAATCGATGAATTCCTCACGAAGTCTTCCTGCTGTCTCCTGCGTACGGCGCTCACCCCATTTGCGCCAACCCTCCACTTGCACTTCCCACTGAATCCTGGAGGTCACGCCCTACCCGACCGTCCTGCAATGCTCACCAAAAGTTGACATCAACCTAATCAAATGTGATAATGCCACGCAACTGAGCAATTGCTCAATATCAAGTATTTGCTCTTTTACCTAGCGGGTGTATTTATACACAGGGGCCCTGGGTGAATGACCGTTCTCTTTTAGGACGGTTCGCTCCTCGTTAAGGATTTTCCTCCCCCTCCTTACCTTGACCAGACATGGCGAACCGTTCTTTTTTTAGTACCGCTCTGAACTGGAGTCAATAGAAAACGTTTAGGGTGTTTACGCAGTCCGGGGAGGTCACCGCTGGAATGGACACAGGGTAAAAATGAAGTGCGGGGAGGCACTGGCAGTGAAAAAAAGCATACACCCTGATTTTGAGAGACTTCAAACTGCGCGCCAACCGCTTAAAACAATCAAAGAGGATTCAGCCGATGCCAGATGATGCGAACCTACTGAATAAAGCTGATACTGAACCGCCAGCGCCAGGTGCGGCCGCGACGACTCAATCCGTCGTGCCAAAAAGTGACCGTCATCAGGTTCTGATTGTGGGTGGGGGAGCCGGGGGTCTCGAACTGGCTACCAAGTTGGGGAAAAAGTACGGTAAACGCAAGCTTGCCGACATTACGCTAATCGATGCCAACCTGACCCATATCTGGAAACCCTTGCTCCACGAAGTCGCCTCTGGCAAACGGAATCCCGGCGAAGACGAGCTAAGCTACCTGGCCCAGGCACGCTGGAATCATTTCCGGTTCCGTTTGGGACGCCTGGAATCCCTGGACCGCGCGCAGCGAATCGTCACGATGGCGCCGATTCTGGACGACAAAAGCAGCCAATTCATTCCCCGCCGCCGTTTTCAATACGATACTTTGATCATTGCGATCGGGAGCAGCACGAATTCGTTCGGCACGCCCGGCGTAGAGGAGCATTGCATGTTCCTGGATAGCCGTAAGCAGGCTGACCGGTTTCATCAACGGCTCCTGCGCTCCTTTCTTCGCTCCCACACCCACCAGGGCGAGCTGGAGGAAAAACAGCTCAACGTTGTTATCGTGGGCGCGGGGGCAACGGGAGTGGAACTTGCGGCCGAGTTGCACCATACCGCGCGGGAATTAGTCGCATTCGGTCTGGACCAGATCGAGCCGGACCGTGATGTTAAGATCAGCATTATCGAAGCCGGCCCGAGGATATTACCGGCGGTCAATGAGCGGATCGCCCTGGGCGCGCAGCGGCAACTCGAAAAGCTCGGGATCGTCGTGCACACCAATATGCGCATCAGCGAAGCATCCGAAGACGGCCTGACAACGGCGGATGGTCAATTCATTCCGGCTAGTATTAAGGTCTGGGCGGCGGGGATCAAGGCGCCCGAAGTACTCAATTCACTGGACGGGCTGGAAACCAACCGCATTAACCAGTTGCTGGTCAAACCAACCCTGCAGACCACGCTCGACGAGCGCATATTTGCACTCGGGGATTGTGCGGCCTGCCCGATGAAGGACAGCGACCGCACCGTGCCCCCGCGCGCGCAGGCCGCCCATCAGCAGGCATCCCTGTTGCTGAAATCCATAGACGGGATTCTTAAAGACAAGCCGCTGCCGGAATATACTTACCGCGATTTCGGGTCGCTCGTTTCTCTGAGCGAGAAAAATGCGTACGGGAACCTGATGGGCAACCTGACCGGCAACGTGATGGTTTCGGGGCGCATCGCGCAGTTTATTTATAAATCCCTTTATCGGATGCATTTACTCGCGCTGTATGGTTTGTCGCGCACCGGGGTGAAGGTGTTTGCTCAGTGGCTGAGTGGGAGCTTGCGGCCCACCATGAAAATGCACTGACTTCACCCGGGTCAAATGCCGCTGTAGTTGCTGACGAACAGAGGAGGAAAACGAATGCTAATTACCGCAATGGAATATCCGAAGAGTACTGCAACAATCGATAACCACCCGGATGTGAAATTGGGAACGTCTGTTGGCGATAGCATGTGCTCCCAATTGGTTGCCCAGCCACTACACGGCGTTACCGCGAAACAGGCGGAAGTACTGCTTTGGACCGCGCGCGGGAAAACGAACAAGGAGATCGCAGCGATCCTCGGCATCAGCACGATTTCAGTAAAGCTGCGGCTGACCAATGCCCGCCGAACGCTGCAGGCCACCAATTCCTTCGAGCTGCTCAGCAAATCGTTCTTACTGGGAATTCTGGCACCTGCAGAAAAATCATCTTAAGCGGTGCATACCGTCGTTTACGCGGTTCAAAGTTTGGCTTGTTCGTTCGCGCGTAGACGTCGACCAACGCGGACTGCATGGCTCGAGCAGCGACGCTCATATCATGACTCTTTCCCAATTTGGCGCACACGCTCAACCTCTTCACATGCAACCGTAACTCGGCAATCCACAACAAATTTCGGCGTGCTCATGCCCACGCTCACGCTTACATTCGGGGTTTGCGCCCGCCTCTGCTGAGGGATTCTACGGACGGAACACTAACTAAATAAAACGTTGACTTTGAAGAACAATAATGAGATTATGCCCAAGTCGATAGCTTTTGCTCATACATTGGCAAATTAAAGCAAGCGTAGCTAAAGCTAATATCGATAGCAAATTCAATAATTCTTCTTTCTATTTTAGGATCAACCAACCCAATACTAATCTAAGGGGATCAAGTATGCCTAACTCAAACATCCGTAGAACTTACTGTCACCGTGACAATGCTCGACCTGCATCGATATTTGGCAGGCTAGGCGTGCTCACAGCGGCAGTTATGGCCGCATCAGTAACTTCGACCGTACAAGCTTACGACTTCCTTGATGGTCGTGCAGAGATTAACTTCCTGGCACTGCAAGGCTTCCAGGCACTGCAGGCGAAAGACGGGGCGTTTAATCCAGAAGACGAAGAGCAGTCCTCTAACTTCAATCGCCTCAGGGTCAACGTGCAACTGAAATTCAAAATCACCGACCATATCACCGCTGATGTCGACATCGCTGAAGAGCCGAATGACTTCGGGAACAATGGCGACCGGGATTTCTCTTTCCACCAGGACTTCGCGGGTATTGAGTTTGACCTGCTGGGCCTGGCTGGCAACGCGCAAGACGACGCTAACCTCTCGCTTCGCATCGGCAACATCGGCGCAGCCCCTTTCATGTTCAAAGGTTTTCAGGATGGCGCTGACAACCAGGGCAATGCGCTCCTTGGTAACGGCATGATCGACTACGCAACCGCAGAAACCGGCATGCAATTAAGCTACAGCAAATCCAATCAGGACGGTCCGATCCGCGGCTGGAATGTTGGTGGTCATATCACTTCGTCAGATTTTGGAGAGTCCTACCAGGATGAACGAGGCTTTAATTTCCGACTCAACGGTTCGCTCGAATTCGCCGGCGGCTTCAAAGCGGGCGTGGCATTTTTTCAGGCCAACCAGGGTGATCAACTGGTCTTTGATAGTATGGGCGTTGCATCCCTCGACGGACTTACACGGACGAACTATCGCAATGGTGATGGTGAAAACTATAACTTCTCTTCTACCGGTTCGAGTGATCGAAACACCCATATAGGCGCATTGCCGGGTCTCGACCAGACAATTATCCAGTTAAACCTGGCGTATCAGCCGAACGCGAACACCAGCCTGATTTTCATGATCGGTGAGTCCACGGATGATTTCCAATACTCAGATGCAGCGGGTAACGCATTAGCAGGCAGCAGACAGCCCGGTGGTGACGATGCAGGTTTTGTAGTGGAAGCAGATTCGAGCCTGGAGTACTGGATAGTTGAAGCACAGCAGTATCTGATACCTGAGAAGTTCTATGTTCAGATCTCATCAGCTCATCTGACAATACCGCTGAGCGTATACAGGTAGCAGCCGGTTACTGGTTTAACGACAAAACGCTGCTTAAGGCTGAGTGGGTTGATCAGGACGAAGGTGTTAACTCAGGGGGCCAAACCGGTCGTGGGTTTGACGGCTTCGTGACGGAGATTTCTGTCAAGTTCTAGATTGTCAGCCGGCTTCAGTCGGCTCAGTTAACCTGGAACTCATAGAGAAAGTTATCCCGGTCAAATTGGCGCGGACCGGGATGGATTCATGGCCGAAGTCTCCGTCAAGTTGTAAGGGATCCCTGTATTGGTTCCAAACCTCACCAAACCCCTTGTGCGCCGCAAAATCCGGCGCACAAGGGTCGGCTTAAATACCCCGGCGAAGTTACGAATAACTGCAGCGGGGCTATTTACTTTACGCAACGCAGGGTAAAATTACTTAACACATCTCAAGCTAAAAAGGATCACTGATCATGGCAATCAAACTAAATCAGTCAGCATTAGCTTCCCTTCCTGCGAACGTCTCTGTACCCACGTATGACCGCGATAAAATTACCCCTGGCATTATTCACATCGGCGTGGGTAACTTTCATCGCGGTCACCAGGCAGTCTATCTCGATCGGCTGTTCGAGCTCGGACAGGATCACGACTGGGGCCTGGTTGGTGCGGGGATCAAGTCATACGATGCGAAAATGCGGGATAAACTCGCGGCACAGGATTGGTTAACGACGGTCGTTGAGCTTGATGCCGGGGGATTGACCGCGAGGGTCTGCGGCGCGATGATGGACTTTATCGACATCGACGCCGCTGGCCTCATCGCTGCGTTGGCCGAGCCCCAAATCCGTATCGTCTCCCTGACTATTACCGAGGGAGGCTACTTTATTAATGAGGAAACCGGTGGCTTCGAGATCGATCATCCGGACATACAGGCCGATCTCGCCAACCGGGACGCACCGGGTACAGTGTTCGGTATCCTGGTTGCGGCGCTGGCCCGCAGACGCGAGGCCGGAGCGCCGCCCTTCACCGTCATGTCCTGTGATAATGCGCCGCATAACGGAAAAATTACGCAGCAGGCCGTCGTGGGGCTGGCGCAGGCTGTAGATCCTGAACTGGCCGGCTGGATCAAAAGCAATGTCACTTTTCCCAATGCAATGGTGGATTGCATCGTGCCGGCAACCTCTGACCGCGAACGGGCCAGGCTCACAGAACTGTTCGATATCGAGGATGCAGCGCCGGTTTTCTGTGAGCCCTTTCGGCAGTGGGTACTGGAGGATAAATTCACGCAAGGCCGTCCCGCACTGGAAAAGGTCGGCGTGCAATTTGTTGAGGATGTGGGGCCCTTCGAACTGATGAAGCTGCGCATACTGAACGGCGGACACTCAGCCATATCCTATCCCGGGGCACTGCTGGATATTCACTTCGTGCACGATGCGATCGCCAATCCGCTGGTTGCCAACTTCCTTAACAAACTCGAAGCAACTGAAATCGTGCCAACGGTGCCACCGGTGCCCGATGTTGACCTGCTCGAATATGCCCAACTGATTGAGCGGCGTTTAACCAATCCGGAGATCGGCGATACGATTCCACGGCTTTGTCTCGATGGATCAAACAAGCTGCCCAAGTATATTTTTCCCACCATCGCCGACAATATTAAAGCAGGTAGGCCCAGTTCGGGGCTGTCGCTGGTAGTTGCCATGTGGTGCCGCTATTGCGCGGCGGCGGGCGAAGAGGGAAGTTCAATAGAACTGGTCGATGAGCAAGCCGAACGCCTCAAAAAGAGCGCCCTGCAAGCCAAAAGCGATCCCGCGGCTTTTCTGGAGATGACGGATATATTTGGTGCGCTGGGCAGCGACCCGGCTTTCAGATCGGAGTTCTCACGCGCTTTGAACGACCTATGGGAAAAGGGTATCGAGAAGACGCTCCAGGAGTATAACAACTAAGGGACATAACTGCGGTGTGACAATAAAGCGGCCGCCCCGGCCGGATCCTCATCCGGCACGCCGGGCGGTGCGGGATGTTGGGGCCAGCAGTGAGTTACTCTTGCTTGCACCGCCTGGTTGGCACTTCTTTAGATAGTAGTGGGGTTGGTAACCGCTCGGTAACTATTGATAGGAGGGAGTGTATCAAATGAAGCGGCTGAAACGCGTTTTTCCAGTCATTGCAGTGTGGTGTATTGCGACAGGGTCGGCTTTGTCGCAAGGTGCAACCCTGACGATCGTCACCGTAGACAACGGGGACATGATCTCGATGCAAAAGCTTGCCGGTTTTTTCTCAGTCGCCCATCCGGATATCAGGCTGGAACGGGTCACACTGGATGAGAACATCCTGCGGCAAAAGGTCACCTCGGACATCGCCACCGGCGGCGGCCAATATGATATCGAAACCATCGGCACCTGCGAAGCTCCCCTCCGGGCCGAGCGCGGCTGGCTCCGGGCGCTGGATGATATGCCGCAGAGCTATGCTGTCGACGATCTTCTCCCGCCGATTCGCGCAGCCCTGAGTCTCGAGGGTAAACTGTATACGGTGCCGTTCGACGGCGAGTCTTCCTTTACCATCTACCGGACCGACCTGTTCGAACAGGCCCGGCTGGAAATGCCCGCCGCTCCAGGCTGGGGCTTATCAAGAGGGCCGCCAAAGCGATCCATGACACGTGCGATGGCGCCTACGGCATCTGTCTTCGCGGCAAACCCGGCTGGGGCGAGAACATGGCACTGCTGACGGCGCTGGCAAACGCCTATGGTGGACACACTGGTTCGATGCCGACTGGAAGCCCAAGGTCGACAGCAAGGCCTGGTCTGAAGCGCTCAACGACTACATATCGCTACTACGCGAATACGGTCCACCGAACACCCTGGCCAATGGCTTCTCCGAGACTATCCAGCGCTGTTTCAAGCCGGCAAATACTGCGGCGGTCTCTCAGTCCGGAACGGCGTGAAAACCAGTGCGCATACAATTGTCAGCTGCCCTCGCGGGGTCACAGGGTTTTCTATGTGCCCCGCGTTTCTGTCCGGACGCAATAAGTGAGCTACCGAAAAAATATGCGCTCCGTTGAACTCGTTATCTTCGACTGCGATGGCGTGCTAATCGACAGTGAGGTGATAAGTGCAGAAGTTCTATCAGAGGAATTAGCTGCACTGGGTGTTAAGGTGGATTGCGATTATGTTCTGCAGCAGTTCCTGGGCATCAGTTACTACAGTATGGCGAGTAAAGTTCACCGGAATCTGAAAGCCCGGCTACCTGCGGGGTTCAAGACGCGCTATCTTCGTCAGATTTTGCGGGCGTTTGAGGAGCGTTTGCGAACAACACCGGGCGTGGAAAGCGTTCTCGCCGATCTGAATGTGGCCAGCTGTATAGCGACCAGCAGCAGCCCCCAGCGAACCCGACACGCGCTGGAACTGGTGCATCTCAGCGGCTATTTCGGGACGAACGTATTTTCCGCTACGGAGGTAAAAAACGGTAAACCAGCGCCGGACCTGTTACTGCATGCGGCCGATAAAATGAAGGTGGAGCCGGGTAATTGCCTGGTCATCGAGGACAGCCTGGCCGGGCTACGCGCGGCAATGGCCGCAGGCATGAACGTCTGGCGGTATGTGGGGGGGAGTCACATGGCTGCCCTCAACCAACAATTGCCAGATACGCTGGCCCTGATACCGATAATGGACAGTTGGGACAAATTTT
>CAMYKE010000073.1 GCA_947258895.1 uncultured Pseudomonadales bacterium
AAGCAACTCCAGTTTTGCTTCGATGACTACCCAGTTCGGTGACTACCCAGGTTGCCAGCGGGTGGCCACGCTGCCGCATCTGAACATGTTCCCCCGCAGTAACCGAAACAGGCCGTCGCCCGGGTATTACAGGGGCCATGATATGCCGGTCGAAACACGCACAGCGAACCATTGGGTTGCCACCAAGATGCCAGAATGTTCAGCCTGAAAGAGATGTTGAAAAGAACCACATCCGGGGCCAAGCGCCCGGCCGGCGCCGATGATCCCGCCACTGGGATACCCCTCGCAGAGCATGGCATTGCAAAATCGGCGCTTGGCAAAAACGCGCTCCAGGTCATCCAGACTCTCCTTGAGGCGGGCCACCAGGCCTACCTGGTTGGCGGCGGAATCCGCGACCTGCTGCTGGACCTGAGGCCCAAGGATTTTGATGTATCCACCAGCGCTCGGCCTGAAGATGTCGTAAAGCTGTTTCGGCGCTCCCGCCTGATCGGCCGTCGCTTCAAGATCGTGCATGTCTACTTCGGTCGCGAGGTCATCGAAGTCACCACTTTCCGCGGCCAGCATCCTGACGAGGATCAATCGCATCCCCACGCTGTACGCTCGGAAACGGGGCAGTTATTGCGAGATAATATCTACGGGACCCTCGAGGAAGACGCCCTGCGCAGGGACTTTAGTGCCAATTCGCTGTATTACGACATCAGCAACGAGACGATACTTGACTATACCGACGGCTATGCCGATATCGAGGCCCGACGCCTGAAGATGGTCGGCAACCCGGTCGAACGGTTCAAGGAAGACCCCGTGCGCCTGCTGCGGGCCGTCCGCTTTAGCGCCAAGCTGGGCTTTACCATTGACCCGGATACCGAGCGCCCGATAACCGGGCTTAGCGATCAGTTGCAGCATATCCCGGCCGCCAGACTGTTCGATGAGGCGCTCAAATTGCTGTTATCCGGCCACGGCGCGGCAAGTTTCGTGCTGCTCAAGAAGTACCGGCTATTCCAACAATTGTTTCCCCAGACCGCCGCAACACTGGATCCAGACAGCGATGAATTTATCAGGCAGGCACTGCTGAATACTGACGAGCGCCTGGCCCGAAACCAGGGCATCACGCCCGCATTCTTTTTCGCAGTGGTGCTCTGGCCGCCGCTGCAGCGTACACTGGAATCGCTGGGTGAAACCGGCACCCCGACTACTGCGGGCATGCAGCGCGCCGGCGACGAGGTCATTTCGCAACAGGTGCAACGCACCGCTATTCCGCGCCGTTTTTCCTGCCCCATGCGGGAAATATGGGAGCTGCAGATCCGCCTGCCGCGTCGCCAGGGACAGCGCGCCAGCAAATTGCTCAGCCACCCGCGGTTTCGCGCCGCCTACGATTTCCTGTTGCTCAGGGAGCAGTGCGGTGAACAAACCGACGGGCTGGGCAAATGGTGGACCGATTTCCAGGAAGCGGATGCCAACCAGCGCACCCGCATGGTTGGCGCGCTGGGCCATGGCAAGCCCAGGCGCCGCCGCAGAAACCGCAGGAAACCGAAGCCGGCGAGCCACTAGTGGTCGCTTCCACGGAGCTCGCCTATGTGGGGCTAGGCAGCAACCTCGACCGGCCCCTGCACCAACTGCAGCGTGCCGTCGCCGCGCTGGCGCAACTGAATCTCACCAGCCTGGATGCCGTCTCAAACGTCTACCAGAGCCGGCCGCAGGGTCCGGCGGAGCAACCCGACTACCTGAATGCTGCAGTGCGCCTGGCAACCGGATTAACACCCCATCAGCTCCTCGAGTCCCTGCAGGCAATTGAAACCCGCCAGGGCCGCACCCGCGAAATTCGATGGGGGCCGCGGACCCTGGACCTCGATCTGCTGCTCTTCAGTGACCAGGCCATAGAGAGCGCGACCCTTGTGGTCCCCCATCCAAGACTACTGAGTCGCAGCTTTGTATTGCTGCCGCTGCAAGACATCGAGCCCGGCCTGGTGCTGGAGCGGGATATCCACATCGCCACTGCGCTGGCTGCAATCGGCACCGCTGATGCTGAACTTTTCGCTACCTCCGGGCAGCTTTGTCAAGCTTGTAGTTAATTCGGCGAATCTTTACAATGGCGCCGGAAAACACTCATAGACAATAACTACCGCCTGCTATCACCAGGCCCACGCAAATCCAGAGCGAAGCACCGGCCGTGCTTTGCTACCTGCTGAATTTCACACACAGGCAGCACCTCCATGAGCAAAATTACCCTTTCAAGGTTACAGCGTTACAAGCGCGATGGTGAAAAGTTTGCCGTCCTGACGGCCTATGATGCCTCCTTTGCGCAACTTATCAGCGCGGCAGGCGTGGAGGTATTACTGGTTGGCGATTCCCTGGGGATGGTTATCCAGGGAAAGGACAGCACCGTGCCGGTGACGATGGACGAGATGGTCTACCACGTCGGCAGCGTCAACCGCGGCAAGGGAAACGCGTTCCTGATGGCGGATTTGCCCTTCATGAGCTATGCCACTCCGGAACAGGCGCTCGCCAATTCGGCACGCTTGATGCAAGCCGGCGCCCAGATGATCAAGCTCGAGGGCGGCGGCTGGCTCCGCGATACCATCGGGCGGCTCGACGACTGCGGCATCCCGGTGTGTGCGCACATCGGGTTGACCCCGCAATCGGTGCACAAGATAGGCGGTTACAAGGTACAGGGACGCGATGCCGAAAGCGCGCAAACCCTGCTCGATGATGCGTTACTATTGGAAGCTGCGGGCGCGGACATCCTGCTGATGGAATGCGTGCCGAGTCCGCTGGCAAGGAAAATTACTGGAGCGTTGAGCATCCCTACGATCGGCATCGGCGCCGGCGCAGACACTGACGCCCAGGTACTGGTAATGCATGATATGCTAGGCATTGCCTCCGATTATGTTCCCAAATTTGTCAAGAATTTCCTGCCCGGCAACGATAGCATCCAGGGTGCCATCGCCGCGTATGTAGCGGCGGTCAAGGATGGCTCGTTTCCGGGCGCGGAACACAC
The DNA here is from genome assembly GCA_947258895.1 of uncultured Pseudomonadales bacterium. Next base: position 2,996 of record CAMYKE010000073.1, read on the forward strand.
CTACGAGTGATGGAAACCATCAACAACATTGCGGCGATCCGCGAGCAGCTGGCCCGCGAACGCAAGTCCGGCAATCGCATCAGCTTTGTACCTACCATGGGCAATTTGCACGCTGGCCACATGGCGCTGGTCGAGGCGGCACGCCAGGTCAGCGACCGCGTTGTGGTGAGCATATTCGTTAACCCGATGCAGTTTGGCGAGAACGAAGACCTGGATACCTATCCCCGCACCCTTGCCGAGGACCAGGAAAAGCTGAGCTCTGCGAGTGTCGACTACCTGTTTGCTCCCACCGCGCGGACCATGTATCCCCTGGCGATCCAGACCCAAATCACGGTACCCGGATTGTCCAGTATTCTGTGCGGTGTCAGCCGCCCCCACTTTTTCACCGGGGTCGCCACGGTATGCGTGAAACTGTTCAATATTATCCAGCCGGACATTGCGATATTTGGCGAGAAGGACTGGCAACAACTGACCATCATCCGGCATGTCGTCACTGACCTGTGCCTGCCCATGGAAATTGCCGGCGTTACAACCGGCCGCGCGGAAGACGGGCTGGCGCTCAGCTCACGCAATGGCTACCTGACGCCGAATGAGCGCGCCATCGCACCGACGTTGTACCAGACCCTCACCCGGATGGGCCAGCAACTCGCATCCGGTTCACGGGATTACCCCGCGATCGAACGGGCCGCCATCAGCCAACTGGGCACAGCCGGCTTCATGCCGGATTACGTGCAAATCGTCAATCGCCACACCCTCCAGCACCCGGCCCCCGCCGATCGCGAACTGATCATCGTCGCCGCCGCACAACTCGGCAAGGCGCGCCTGCTCGACAACCTGCAGGTCGATATTTCCTGAGCCGCCTTGACTCGAAAGCTGTATATTTGTACAGTAGTGTAATTGCATAGCTACCCTACCAGGAGACGAGGAACATGGATGATTCTCAACCAAACCTGCAACCAAACCTGCAATCAAAACAGTGCCGCTGCCCCTGGGTTGACGAGGGCAAACCCGATTACGTCGCCTACCATGACGAGGAGTGGGGCGTACCGGTCCATGACGACCGCAAGATGTTTGAGTTCATTATCCTCGAAGGCGCGCAGGCGGGCCTGAGCTGGTATACAGTGCTCAGGAAGCGTGCCAATTATCGTCTCGCTTTCGACGCCTTCGATCCGCTCAAGATCGCCGCATACGACGAGGACCGTGTCGAGACGCTGCTGCAGAATCCGGGCATTATCCGCAATCGCGCCAAGGTCCTCGCCACGGTGAATAATGCCCGCCGCTATCTTGAAGTGGTGGCAAGGGAAGGCAGTTTTTGTGACTTTCTGTGGCAATTCGTCGACGGCAAGCCGATCGTCAACGAGCTTCGGACGCTCGCAGATTACCCGGCCACCAGCGTCGAGTCCGACGCCATGAGCAAGGCACTCAAAAAGCTCGGCTTTAAATTCATCGGCTCAACCATCTGCTACGCGCACATGCAGGCCACCGGCATGGTTAACGATCATTCGCTGGACTGCTATCGACGTGCGGAAATCATTGCCGGGTATTGAGTAAGCCGGGCGTACGCCGGCCTGGCGTACCTGGCCACCTGCGCTTGACGAAGGCGCAGGAACTATTGGGAAACCTCAAGCGGCAGTAGGGTCATGGCCGCCGCGTACCAGTCCCGAAAGCTAGTCGGCATCCCTCTTGTATTGGAGCGGGCGAACGGAATCGAACCGTCATCTTTGGCTTGGGAAGCCAAGGTAATAACCATTATACGACGCCCGCGACTGAATTACGGTGGTAGCTACGAGCCATCGCGGCCCGGCGCCACGCAATCTGACAACACTTTGGCAGCCTTGAGCAGGCTGCGCCACTCCCGCCAACGCTGGATACACCCGGCGCGAATTACTGGTAGTCCTTGTAGGATTTCTCTTCGACCAGCAGCGAGCCGAGCACGGTATTTATTTCCCGCTTTAGCGCCGCGCGGCGGTCATTGGTCACATATACCGCACGTGCGAGCCGGATAAACTCGTCATCAAATTCCTTTGCCAGCTCCTTGTCCCGAATATCGTCCTCGATTGCCCACAATTCTTCATTCACCCGTTTCAGCGCATCACGCTGTGCAGTCACCTCACGAATCGGGAAATCGGACTGTTCCCAGGTTTCATTGAGCAGCCCCAACTCGGTCATCACGTTCCGGTTCTTGGCCGGATCGCTGATGCGCTCAGCCTTGATCTCCAGAATGGTAATCTTGTCTACCAGTTCGCCCGGGGAAATGGGTACGCTGATTTCTGCCATGGTTTACTCTCCCACGATTCTTTTATGTAGTAATTGCCCGGCTAACTGCCGCGCTGCATGAATTCGTCAAGTTTTGCCGTTACATCCGCAATGCTGATCAAATCCATCACGCCGGCAGTCTCCACTTTCAAACCCCATTTTAATTCTGCTGCCGGCTTGCCAAGATACTGCCGGCAAGCGGCATCAAACTTGTCGACGCAGAGCTCGATCGAGTTGTATGGGCCGGAGCGCCTGGGGTTGGTGGCAGCATATAACCCAATGACTGCGGTGTCCACACTGGTGGCAATGTGGGCCGGGCCGGAATCTGGGGTGATAATGAGATCGGCCTCGGCAAGCAGGCCGACAAACTCCGGCACCGTATCCTTCCCTACCAGGTTGGCACAGGAATGCTGCATTGCAGCTTCGATGTCTGCACCCATCTTGCGTTCCAGCTCGCTGGGCCCGCCACACAGGATGACCTGCAGGTTATAGCGCTCAATCGCATAGTCACCGACCTCGGAATAGCCACCCGCCTGCCAGTTACGCAACGCGTGACTCGAACAGGGACTGATGATCAGGGTGCGCCGATTTCGATCAATATGGGCAGCGGCAAACGCCTTGCCTTTGGCGGTGACCGGCAAATCCCAGCGCCGCTCCGGTTCATCCAGCCCGGCGACTTTGAGGAACTCAAAAAAGCTGTCCACCACGTGCTGTTGCGGCCGGGCAGGAATGCGTTTGTTAACAAACAGGCCGTGCAGGTCCTTGGCCCGGGCCGCGTCGTAACCGATACGGGTTTTCGCGCTGATGCACATACTCGCGAGGTTTGCGCGTAGCGCTACCTGCATCACAAACAGGACGTCAAATCGCCGGCCGCGCAACTTCTCACGCAGTTGCAGATATTCTCGCCAGCCGCCCTTCTTGTTAAAGGTTATGAACTCGATATTTTCCAGGTGGCTCACCAGGCGATGTTCAAACGCACCGATAACCCAGGTAATTTTGGTGTTCGGCCAGTGGGACCGGATCGCGTTTATTACGGGCAGCACATGGCTGACGTCACCCAGGGCCGAGAGTCGGAGAATACACAGCGATTCGGGCGGTTGTGGCGACAATAGACTACGAGCTCAACAAGGCTTGGGAAATAGCGCAAGGATAAAGTATAAAAGGGGTCGGTGACAAATGAGAGCAATTCTCATCTGGTTTCCTGGCCCGTTTGCCATCTTTACTGTGGAATTCCGGGGACAGTTTACTTAATTAACCTCTGCTCCGGGTCGGAAGTTAGCATAGCTTTTGTCAGTGGTTTGCTTTCTT
>CAMYKE010000074.1 GCA_947258895.1 uncultured Pseudomonadales bacterium
CGGGCTCGATCAGAGCAGCCTGGATTGCAGGTGTATCCTTCATCAGGGTTTCTGGGGTAAACTTTTTCATGCCTGTCCTCCTCAATGTGGCTCTGCCACTGGTTGGTTTATCTCAACGCCTATGGTAATCCACGAGCGTTGAGGTAGGACAGGTCAAATCATTATGTCTAGTACTCCGTCAAGTGGACCGGGCACCAGAACCCTTTTCGACCGGAAAAAAAATGCCCGCCAATTTGGCGGGCCAGATTTCTCTTACTAGAGACTAGGGGGAGGTAAAAATCAATGAAACGATTATTACAACTGGATAGAGCGGCGTTCGCATGGAAAGTTCAGATTTTTTACAAAATTTGTCCAGTAGTCTGTCGTCAGGCGTGCTGTCCGCCGCGCTGCGTGTTGCTGGTCGCGCCCCGGCGGACCCGTCCCTGCACCAACCGGCGCAGTACGGCCGCTCGGGCGTTTGTATATTCACGGGTGACAAGCACCCGCAAATACGGTTAAATTCCGGGCCCGACCAACTCAAACAGCAGCACTGCCGCGGAGCCCATTATTATGTTCGAATCCCTCGAGCGACTGCCACCGGATCCCATCCTGGGCGTATCCGCCGCATTCAGGGCTGACAGCAATCCGGACAAGATCGATGTGGGAGTCGGTGTTTACAAGGACGAGCAAGGCGATACGCCGGTGCTGCAGAGCGTGCGCAAAGCCGAGCAACGCCTGTTCGAGTCGGAACGCACCAAGACCTATGCGCCGCCCTGTGGTGAACCGTCGTTCCTGCAAGGAACCAAGACTTATGCGCCGCCCTGTGGTGAACCGTCGTTCCTGCAAGGATATGAAGAACTGGTTTTCGGAAGCGAGCACGCGGCACTCCAGGCCGGCAGGGTATCCAGTGCCCAAACGCCAGGCGGCTGCGGCGCGCTGCGCGTTGCTGCCGAGGTAGTATTGCGCAGCAATCGGCAGGCCACCGTATGGGTGAGCGATCCAACCTGGAACAACCACCGCCCCCTGCTGGGCAACTCCGGGCTGGCAATTCGCGAGTATCCCTATTACGACGCTGCAAGCCAGTCTATTCGCTTTGCTGACATGATCGACAGCCTGTCCGCGGTCGGCGCCGGCGACCTGGTACTCCTGCATGCCTGCTGCCACAACCCCACCGGCGTCGATCTGTCACGCGAGCAATGGCATACCCTGGCGGACCTGGCGTTGCAGAACGGCTTTACCCCCTTTATCGACATGGCGTACCAGGGCCTGGCCGATGGCCTGACCGAGGACGCCTATGGCGTGCGGCTGTTTGCAGAGCAACTTCCGGAGCTCATCGTAGTGGGCTCCTGTTCCAAGAATTTTGCGCTGTACCGGGAGCGCACCGGCGGGCTATCGCTGGTGGCCAGGGATGCCGGGCAAGCGCAGGCCAATGCCAGCCAGATCGCCAGTGTCATCAGGGGTCTCTACTCTACCCCGCCAACACATGGTGCTGGCATCGTCAGCACCATCCTCAACGACGCTGCACTGGCCGGCCTGTGGCAAATCGAGTTGACCGAAATGCGCGAACGCCTGAAGGCAATTCGCGGCCTGCTGGTGGATGCGCTCGCCAGGCAGAAGGTCACGCGCGATTTTTCGTTTATCGAAAATCAGCGCGGGATGTTCTCGTTCCTCGGTATCAGCGCGCAGCAAGTCCGCCGGCTGCGCGACGAGCACAGTATCTATATGCTTGAATCCGGCCGCATCAGTATCGCGGGCATCAACCACAATAATGTCGAGCGACTGGCGCAGGGCATAGCTGCCGTGCTGTAGCGACGTCCAATCCCCCGCGCACTCCACGGCAGGGTGGCATTGCGCAAGGCTTCCCTATATTATCTACCGGCATTACCGTACGCGCTGGCCGGGGCAGACCGAAACTGCCACCAATGACCCCACGATACCGTCAAAGCACCGGAATAACACCACCAATAAAACCAGGTACGAACCGCCAAACGTGTTGAACCGCCGGATTAATCGATCGCTCCTGACCTGTCTCGCCTGCGCCACACTCGGCTACGGGGCAATCGTTGTGGCTGCGCCTGCGGAGCAGGAAACCGCGCAGGAAACGGCGTCGCAGCCAGCCGAATCAGTAGAACACTCCACACCGGAGCAAACCACACCAGAGGGAGCCCCTGAACAACCAGGCGAGCGCGAGCGCACCGCCAGGCCACGCAAGGTAGTGCAGCAGGGAAGCGGGCCGCATGCCTACCTGGATTGGGTGGCGCGCGAGGAATTGACCACCGCGCAGGTGTTTCAAACGCCCCGCTATTGCTCGGGCGCATACGTGGAACCGGAATATGTCAGCGCGGAAGCGCGGACGTTAGCACCGGAGACACAGCCCCTCACCGCATCGGCAATCTCTTCGGAAGGCCTCTTCGATGGTCGCTCCACGCTGCGTGGGGATGTCGTCGTCCAGCAAGGCAACCTGCGCCTGGTGAACGACCAGACGATCATCAATCGCGATGCCAGTACCGCCGACGTGGTCGGCAAGGCACGGTTTCGCCAACCGGGCGTTTTACTAATCGGGGATAACGCACACCTCCAGCTCGATACCAACGAAGTAACCATCGAAAACGCCGAATTCGTTGCGCATGAGGTCCACATGCACGGCAGCGCCGAACGGATCGATTTGGCGAATAATATCGTGCGGGTCAAACGAGGCCAGTTTACCCACTGCGAACCAGGCGCCAACAGTTGGCTGGTGCGCGGAGAGGAAATCGAGCTCGACCAGGAAAGCGGTGTGGGCGTCGCCCGCAAAGCCTCGCTGCGGGTGCAGGGAGTGCCGGTGCTCTATACGCCCTATATCCGTTTCCCGCTCGATGAGCGCCGCAAGTCCGGATTCCTGTCTACGATGCCACCATCACGCCCGGCTTTATTTCCGACCGCGGCATTCTGGGCGAACTGGAAATCCGGTATTTGCACAGCAACAACACGGGAACCCTCAGCGGCGGATACTTGCCGGATGATAACGAGTTTGGGGATGAGGATCGCTGGCGAGCCGAGATGAAACACAAGGGCACCGTTTTCGGCCATGTTAACACCGAGGTGGATTTCACTGCACTGAGCGACGAGGACTACTTGAGCGACCTCGGCTCCGGGCTGGATATTACCAGCCAAACCTATGTATTGCGCAGGGGAATGGCCAGCTATGCACGAAGGTACTGGAGCGTCACCGGTAAGCTCATGGGGTACCAGATTCTCGATGACTTGCTCGCCGACGCCAACCAGCCCTATGATGTGCTCCCGCAACTGGCGCTGAATATCAGCTACCCGCAGGTCAGTGGCCTGGATATCGGCCTGGATGTCAGCTATGCCTACTTCGACCGCGACAACGAACCCCTGTTGATCGCGGACCAGGCCGCGACCACCAAGACGCTGTTGCCGGCGGTGGGCACCCGCATCAACGCAACGCCCCGCCTTGGGCTGAACCTGGAATGGCCGTTTGCCTTTGTCCGGCCGCAGCTAAAGTACAAATATATTGGTTACGACCTCAACGATATCGATACAACTCTGGATGCCACACCGGACGTCGGCGCGCCGCTCTACAGCCTCGACAGCGGGTTATTTTTTGAGCGCGACACCTCGCTGTTCGGCACCCCGCTGCTGCAAACCTTCGAACCCCGGTTGTTCTACCTGAACGTGCCGCAACGCGATCAGACCGATCTCCCCGACTTCGATAGCGCGGAACTCAACTTCACCTACAGCCAGTTGTTCCGCGAGGACCGCTTTATCGGTGGCGATCGCATCGGGGATACGGAGCAACTGTCCGTTGGATTGACCACACGCTTTATAGACGGGGCCGGTACCGAGCGATTTCGCGCTTCCGTCGGCCAGATTTTTTACGACAAGGACCGTATCGTAACGCTCGAAAAACCCCCGGGAAGCGCCGAAATGGCCAGCGAATCCGCCTACGCGGCGGAACTGCAGCTGTCGTTGTCGTCCCGCTGGAAGCTGCGTGGCGATATCGAGTGGGATCCCGAAACCGAGCGCACCGATGAAGACGCATTCAGCCTGGTGTATCGTGCCGACAATCGGCACATTTTTAACCTGGGATACCGCGCGCGCCGCGCTCCCCAAAAAATAGAGCAAACGAATATCGCGCTGATCTGGCCCCTGAGCAAGCGCTGGAGCTTTATCGCGCGCTGGAATCAGGACATAATCAATGATCGTGTTGTCGAGGCATTCGCAGGGCTCGACTACCAGAGTTGCTGCTGGAGCGTACGTTTCGTGGGTCGGAAATGGATTAACGATGACGACCTGACCAGCACCGACGGCATCGAGGAACGGGAAGGCATTTACCTGCAGTTCCAGCTGAAAGGACTGGCCGGTGTCGGCGAGTCACTGGAACGCATCATCAGTAACAGTATCGCAGGCTATCAAGAGCAAACAGAGTATGAGTTTTAACATTCAAAGGGTTCCTTTTTTATTTTCCAGCCTGGTCGCGACGGCGCTGCTGCTCGCTATCGGCAGCCCCAACAATTATGCAGCCGTGCAACCCATAGACAGGGTGGCGGCCGTCGTCAATGACGGCATCATCATGAAGAGCGAAGTCGATAAACGGATGGCGGAAATTCGCAGGAATGTGGCCAGGAAAGATGCCACCCTGCCGCCGGACGACGTGTTGCTGCGTGAAGTCATGGAACAACTGATCCTGGAGAGCCTGCAACTGCAGATTGGTGAGCGCGCCGGGGTGCGAATCGACGACAATACCCTCAACCAGTATCTTCAGCGGCTCGCTGCACAAAACGGCATGAGCCTGCTGCAGTTCCAGCAAGCGCTGGCCAGGGACGGTGTTTCGTACCAGGACATGCGTGAACAGGTACGGCGCGAGATGATAACCCAGCGCGTGCGCGAAGGCCGGGTGGGCTCTCGGATCCAGATCACGGAGCAGGAAGTCCAGAACTACGTCGATTCGGAAGCGGGTAAGGAAGACCTGCAGGCCCGGTATAAACTGGCGCACATCCTGATCAAGGTTCCCGAGGAAGCGACCGATTCCCAGGTTAGCGCGCTTGAACAGCAGGCCAGGGATATCTTTCAACAGGCGCTGGCGGGCGAGGACTTCAGCGAGCTGGCAAAACGCCACTCGAACGCTGCCAATGCCGCCAGGGGCGGCGTCATGGCGATGCGCAAGGAGTCGCGGTTACCCTCAATCTTTGCCGAAATCGCGCCGGGGCTGGATACGGGAGACGTGAGCGAACCCTTTCGCAGTGCCAACGGCTTCCATATTCTCAAGTTGCTCGACAAACGCGGCGGCGACCGGATCATGATCGAACAACTCAAGGTGCGCCACATACTGATCAAACCGAGCGAGATTCGCACCGATGAGCAAGCGAAGCAGCTGGTTACCGACCTCAAGGCACGCATCGCCGCGGGAGAAGATTTTGCAACCCTGGCAACGGAGTTCAGCGACGATACCGGCACCTTGAGTGAGGGCGGCAGTCTGGGCTGGATGAATCCGGTTGACCTGGTTCCCGAATTCCGTAAAACGATGCTCGCATCCGAACTAAACGTGGTCACCGATCCGGTTCGCACCCAGTTTGGCTGGCACATCCTGGAAGTACTCGATCGCCGCCAGCACAATATTAGCGCAGACGTCAGGAAGCGCATGGCACAGGACACGATCTACAAGCGCAAGTTCGCCGAGGAACTCGAACTCTGGCTGCAGGAAGAACGCACGGACGCCTACGTAGATATTAAACTCTATTAGCCGGCGAATATTTTCGGGGCCATGCCAACAGCAGCAATCGCGATCACGACCGGGGAGCCGGCCGGCATCGGCCCCGACATTAGTATCATGGCCGCCCAGCGCGCGCACCCGCTGCCCCTGGTCGCAATCGGTGATCCGGACTTACTCGCGGCGCGCGCCCGCCAGCTCAACCTGCCGCTCGTGATTCGTTCGTGCGCACCGGATGCGGCGCTGCAACCCGCGCCGCCGGGTGAATTGTATGTGCGGCCGGCATCCCTGCGTGCCCGCTGCGAGACGGGACGCCTCAACACGGCCAATGCCGCCTACGTGCTGGAAATACTCGAGATCGCGGCGACCGGCTGCCTGAGCGGAGAGTTCGCCGCGATGGTCACCGCGCCGGTGCATAAAGGCGTCATCAATGACGCCGGCATCGCGTTCAGCGGCCATACCGAGTACCTGGCCGAGTTGACCCGTACCCCCCGGGTAGTGATGATGCTCGCCAGCGGGGATTTTCGAGTGGCACTGGCCACCACCCACCTGCCCCTTGCCGAGGTGTCCGCAGCCATCACCCCAAACCTGCTGGATGAGGTCGTCACCATCCTGCACCGCGACCTGGTCGCAAAGTTTGCGATACCCGAACCGCGGATCCTGGTGTGCGGGCTGAATCCGCACGCCGGTGAGGGTGGCCACCTGGGACGAGAGGAGATAGAGGTAATCGAACCCGCCCTGGAGAAATTACGCGGCCGGGGAATACGACTGCAGGGCCCGCTCCCGGCGGATACGCTGTTTACCCCAAAATACCTGGAGAATGCCGATGCAGTGCTGGCGATGTACCACGATCAGGGACTACCGGTGCTGAAATATGCCGGCTTTGGCCAGGCCGTCAATATCACCCTGGGATTACCCATCGTGCGGACCTCCGTCGATCACGGAACCGCCCTGGACCTCGCCGGCAGCGGCGACGCCGACCCCGCCAGCCTGCAGGTAGCAATCGAATTGGCAGCACGTCTTGCCCTCCCCTGAAAACCCCGCCCCTTCCGCGCCCCGCCGGGCCAGATGAATTGGGGAAGAGTGGCAATTCGCGCGCGGTCCGGATCTGACCGGAATTGCGTCACAGCATGGGCAATGCCAGAATAGCCACTTTAGTAAAAAGACGCTAGCCACCCCATGTCGAGAGCCGACTCCCACCAGCCCCGCAAGCGATTCGGGCAAAATTTCCTGCAGGACGCCGGCGTTATCCAGCGCATCGCAGCAGCGATTGCGGCCCGGCCAGGCCAACAGCTGGTCGAGATTGGCCCCGGCCGCGGCGCCCTCACCGAAGCCCTGCTAGCTGGCACCGGCGGAGCACTGCAGGTGATCGAGCTGGATCGCAACTTGCCCTACAATATTTCCACGCCGCTGATCTTTCACCTGCTCGAGCACCGCCGTCACATCCAGGATATGCACTTCATGCTGCAGCGGGAAGTGGTCGCTCGCCTGACCGCTCAGCCCGGCAGCCGGAACTACGGACGACTGGGAATCATGGTCCAATACCATTGCGAGGCCGAAGCCCTGTTCGGCGTGCCACCAACCGCGTTCAGCCCGCAACCAAAGGTCGAATCGGCGATCGTGCGACTGACTCCGCACCGCGAGTTGCCCGTCGTTGCCAGGGACGAACGGCAGCTGCGCCGGGTGGTTCGCGCCGCATTCGCGCAACGCCGTAAAACGTTGCGCAACAACCTCAAGGGACTGGTGGCGGAAGACCGGATTCGCGCACTGGGTATCGACCCCGGGTGCCGGGCAGAGCAACTGGCACTACACAATTTTGTGGCAATCAGCGATACTCTGGCTTCAAAATCCGATACTGCGCCATGACACCTGCAATCGACGATCGCTACCAATTCGCTGTAACCGTAGACACCGCTTACCTGGAGCAGCGCTCCCGGCCCGATCGAGAACGGTTCGCGTTTACCTATACCATCACCATCGCCAATCAAGGCACGCTGCCGGCAACCCTGCTGCGCCGCCGCTGGATCATTACCGATGCCAATGAAAATATCCAGGAAGTCGAGGGCGAAGGCGTCATCGGAGAAACCCCCACCATCCCGCCCGGCGAAAGCTTCGTCTACACCAGCGGCGCGTTGATCGCCACCGAATTCGGGCATATGCGCGGCAGCTACGAAATGCTGAGCTCCGACGGCACTCGATTCGATACCCGGATCCCCGGCTTTATCCTCGCCCACCCCTACGCACTCAATTAATGACCGGGCAATGGCAACCTTTGTAATCGGGGACATCCAGGGCTGCTTCAGCGCCCTGACCTGCGTGCTGGAACAGGCCGAGTTCAACCCGCAGCAGGATTATCTCTGGGTAGCGGGGGACCTGGTGAACCGCGGCCCCGACTCCCTGGCAACCCTGCGCTTTCTGATGCAGTTGGGCGACCATGCGGTGATCGTACTCGGCAACCACGACCTGCACTTGCTGGCGGTCGCCTGCGGCGCCAGGGCGGCCGGTGGCAAGGATACCCTGACCGAGGTGCTGGCAGCGCCCGACCGCGACGAACTGCTGGACTGGTTACGGATGCAGCGGCTTCTCTACGTCGCGGATCAATACAACACCGTGCTGGTTCACGCGGGGTTGCCGCCCGGCTGGAATATTACCAGGGCGCAGCTGCTGGCTGGCGAGGTTGAAACGGTCCTGCGCGGACCAGAATACACCGCTTTCCTGCACCATATGTACGGCGATCAGCCTGCGCGCTGGGAGGACGGCTTGACTGGCTGGCCGCGCTTGCGCCTGATCACCAATTACCTGACCCGAATGCGCCTGTGTGATGCCAGGGGCACCCTCGACCTGACCCACAATAGTGGCCTCAGCTCACTTCCCACCGGCTTCCTGCCGTGGTTCGCTCACCCGCATCGACAAACCGCCGACCATACGATATTGTTTGGTCACTGGGCAGCGCTGGAAGGCGAAAGCAACGCCAACCATGTCATCGCACTGGACACCGGCTGTGTCTGGGGTGGTCGCCTCACCATGCTGCGCCTGGACGACCACTGCTATTTCAGTTGTGACTGCCCGGCGCAAGCTACGGTCTAGCCCGCCTGACAACCAGGGTCCACGTCACTATGAGCAATTTTGAACGCATCTCGGTCGAGCAAGTCGCACAGAAGCTGGAATCCGGTCCGGCCAATCTGATCGATATTCGTGATGAAACCAGCTTCGGCCTCGGGCACATCCATGTGGCACGACACCTCGACAACCAGGGTATCGGCGAATTCCTCGCTGCCGCCGACAAAACCATCCCGTTGATCGTCTATTGCTATCATGGCAACTCCAGCCAGAGTGCCGCGCGATTCTTTGCCGAACAGGGCTTTGCAGAGGTCTTCAGCATGGATGGCGGGTTCGAGGCGTGGCGCACCTTGTTTCCCGACCAAACCAGCCGTGATGGCTAAGCGGCAAACCCCGGTATTCATGAATCGAAGCCTACTGCCAATGCGAATTTGAACTTCGCGACACGCTGAACTTCTAATAGGTGAGTAAATTACACCATCTCGCAAAGCGCCAAATTGATACTTACTGTCGCAGGCTGATTTCTGTAATATACTGTTTTGAACGCAGTGCTCAGCATTGCTCTTATTGCGCCGATATAGATAAGTGGTGAGTGTAGAAGGCTAACTCCAGGAGGATGCGATGAGTATTTTCGCCCACTATCAAGACCGTTTCGAAGAGGCACAACAAGAAGAATATACCCTCCAGGAATACCTGGATCTTTGTAAGGAAGATCCGTCGGCCTATGCAAGCGCTTCCGAACGGATACTGCAGGCAATAGGCGACCCGGAACTCATCGATACGTCGAGAGATCCCCGCTTAAGCCGCATTTTTTCCAATAAAGTTATGAAGCGCTATCCCAGGTTTGGCGATTTCTACGGCATGGAAGAATGCATTGAGCAGATCGTTTCCTTCTTTACCCACGCCGCCCAGGGCCTCGAGGAAAAAAAGCAGATTCTGTACCTGCTCGGCCCGGTAGGCGGCGGTAAATCCTCCCTCGCGGAGAAACTAAAAGCCCTGATCGAAAAGGTACCCTTTTACGCAATCAAGGGCTCGCCCATCCAGGAATCACCCCTCGGCCTGTTCAACCCGGAGGAAGACGCCCAGATCCTGGAAGAGGAATACAATATTCCGCGTCGCTACGTGATGAATATCATGTCGCCATGGGCAACCAAGCGCCTGCGCGAGTTTCATGGCGATATCAGCCAGTTCAAGGTGGTCAAGCGTTATCCCTCGATACTGAATCAGGTCGCCATATCCAAAACCGAACCCGGCGACGAGAACAACCAGGATATTTCATCACTGGTCGGCAAGGTGGATATTCGCAAGCTCGAAGAGTACGAGCAACACGACCCCGATGCCTACAGTTTTTCGGGTGGCCTGTGTCGAGCCAACCAGGGAATCATGGAGTTCGTGGAAATGTTCAAGGCGCCAATCAAGGTGCTGCACCCCCTGCTGACGGCCTCCCAGGAAGGCAACTACAACGGCACCGAATCGATCGGCTCGATCCCGTTCGATGGCATTATCCTCGCCCACTCCAATGAAGCCGAATGGCAGAGTTTCAAGAATAACAAAAACAACGAGGCGTTCATCGACCGCGTCTACATCGTCAAGGTGCCCTACTGTCTGCAGGTTCAGGAGGAGATCAGGATTTACGACAAGCTGCTCAAAAATTCTTCCCTGTGTGAAGCGCCCTGCGCACCCGACACACTGCGCATGCTGGCACAATTCAGCGTGCTGTCGCGGCTGAAGGAGCCCGAAAACTCCAGCATCTACTCGAAGATGCGCGTCTATGACGGTGAAAATCTCAAGGATATCGATCCCAAGGCTAAATCCATCCAGGAATACCACGACTCGGCGGGGGTGGATGAGGGAATGAACGGTCTTTCGACACGCTTTGCCTTCAAGATCCTGTCCAAAGTGTTCAACTTCGACGCCTCGGAAATTGCGGCAAACCCGGTGCACCTGATGTATGTACTGGAAAAGCAAATCGACCAGGAGCAGTTCCCGCCGGATACCCGCGATCACTACCTCAATTTCCTGAAGGAATTCATCACGCCCCGTTACATCGAGTTCATTGGCAAGGAGATCCAGACCGCCTATCTCGAATCCTATTCCGAGTATGGCCAGAATATCTTCGATCGCTACATTACCTATGCCGACCTGTGGATCACGGACCAGGAGTTCCGTAATCCGGAAACCGGCGAAATCCTCGATCGCCCGGCGCTCAACGCGGAACTCGAAAAGATCGAAAAACCGGCGGGTATCAGTAATCCCAAGGACTTCCGGCACGAGGTGGTTAATTTCGTGCTGCGCGCACGGGCGACCAACCACGGCAAGAATCCTGCCTGGAATAGCTACGAGAAGTTGCGCCTGGTGATCGAAAAAAATATGTTCTCCAGTACCGAAGACCTGTTACCGGTGATTTCATTCAACGCAAAATCCTCAGGCGAAGAGCAGAAGAAGCACAGCGACTTCGTGAAGCGCATGAACCAAAGGGGATATACCGACAAACAGGTTCGACTGTTATCTGAATGGTACTTGCGGGTGCGAAAATCACAGTAAGCGCCCGGGTGCCCCGGGAGTTCATCGTCACCCCGACCCATCACGAACCTGGCGGGCGATGCTGACTGTATCTCTACGCTCCGCCAAAGTGACAGCAATACGAGTATTAACAGCGGCGAGACTGCATTGAACCCCGGTTCGAGTCTGCGCCTTAACAACGTAGGCAACAGGCGCAGGCGATTCCATGGCCTTCATGATCATTGACAGACGCCGCAACGGCAAACACAAAAGCGCGGTTAATCGCCAACGCTTCCTGCGCCGCTACCGCAAGCACATCAAGGAAGCTGTCAATGATGCTATCAAGAAACGCAGCATCACGGATCTCGACAAGGGCGAGGAGATAACCATCCCGCGGCGGGACGTATCGGAACCCAGCTTCCGACACGGCCGCGGCGGCAGGCAAGAGCGGGTGTTTCCCGGCAATAAGGAATTCACCCGCGGCGACAGGATTTCACGCCCCTCCGGCGGTGGCGGGGGTTCCGGCCAGGGCGAAGCCAGTGATTCCGGCGAAGGCATGGACGACTTCGTATTCGAACTGACCCAGGACGAGTTCCTCGACTTTATGTTCGAGGACCTGGAACTGCCCAACCTGGTAAAGAAAGACCTCAAGGACAGTGATGCCTACAAGCTGGTCAAGGGCGGTTACACCAATGTCGGCATCCCGGCGCGACTCAATGTCCTGCAGTCCCTGCGCAGTGCCCACGCGCGCCGCATCGCACTCTCCGGCCAGGTCAAGCGGCTGATTAAAGAACTCGAGGCGCAGCGGCTGCTCGAAACCGATCGGCTTGAGGAGCCGCCGTCCGGGACGGCTCCGGATGCAGCCGAGCGCGAGCAGATTGAGGCCCGCATAGCCGAGCTGGACAGCCAACTGGATCGTTATCGGCGCCGCCTCAACCAGATACCCTTCCTGGACGATTTCGATCTCAAGTACAATAACGTAATCGAACAACCGACGCCCACCACCAGCGCGGTGATGTTCTGCCTGATGGACGTGTCCGGCTCCATGACCCAGGATATCAAGGATATCGCAAAGCGCTTTTTTATCTTGCTATACCTGTTCCTGAAGCGAAATTACCAGAAGATCGACGTGGTATTTATACGGCATCACACCAGCGCCAGCGAAGTGGATGAAGAAGAGTTTTTCTATTCCCGGGAAACCGGCGGCACCATAGTTTCCAGCGCGCTCAAAATGATGCAGGATGTGATTCGCGACCGCTATCCCACCAACGACTGGAACATCTACGCCGCCCAGGCATCCGATGGCGATAACTGGGCCGACGATTCACCGCTCTGCCAGAAAATTCTGGCCAGCCAGATCCTGCCACTGGTGCAGTATTTTACCTATGTAGAAATTACACCCCGTGACCACCAGGCGCTATGGTATGCCTACGAGGATCTGCTGAATGAGTTTCCAGGCACCTTCGCCATGCAAAAGATCCAGGACCTGAAGGATATCTACCCCGTGTTCCACAAGTTATTCGCGAGGAAGTCTGAATGACGCAAAAAAAACTGATCGCGGAGGGGTCGGAATGGAGCTTTGAGCAACTCGAAGCGTATGAGACAGAGATCGAGCGGGTCGCAGAACGCTATCGTCTCGACACTTATCCCAATCAGATCGAAGTCATCACCTCGGAACAGATGATGGACGCCTATTCCTCGACCGGCATGCCGGTGGGCTATCATCACTGGTCCTTTGGCAAGCAGTTCCTGTCCACCGAACAGAGCTATCGGCGCGGCCATATGGGTCTGGCGTACGAACTGGTGATCAATTCCAACCCCTGTATCGCCTACCTCATGGAGGAAAACACCCTGACCCTGCAGGCCCTGGTCATCGCGCATGCATGTTACGGGCATAACTCGTTTTTCAAGGGCAATTACCTGTTCAAGACCTGGACCGACGCCAGCGCCATCGTCGACTACCTGTTGTTTGCCAAGCGCTACATCGCCCAACAGGAGGAGCGCCACGGCACAGAGGCCGTCGAGGCTTTGCTGGATTCCTGCCACGCCCTGATGAACTACGGGGTAGACCGATATCGACGCCCCAGCCCCATTTCCACGGACAAAGAACTTAAGCGCCAGCACGAGCGCGAGGAATACCTGCAGCAGCAGGTCAACGATCTGTGGCGAACCATCCCCAAAAA
>CAMYKE010000075.1 GCA_947258895.1 uncultured Pseudomonadales bacterium
CAGCAATATGTGCAGCAATTATGCGCCGACCTCGCCGCCGACCTGGACTACGTCCAGGGTCGCGTCCTGGGCAGCATTTTTATCGGCGGCGGCACCCCGAGCCTGTTTTCCGCCCGGGCAATCGGCGCGCTGCTGGAACGGATCGAGCAACAGGTACGATTCCAGACGGGCATCGAAATCACCCTCGAGGCCAATCCCGGCACCTTCGAACAACAGAAATTCCGCGACTTCCGCAGCGCCGGGGTCAATCGACTCTCGATTGGCATCCAGAGCTTCGACGACGACTCGCTGCGGCGCCTCGGCCGGGTCCATGACGGCCAGGAGGCGCGCCGCGCCGTCGCCACTGCCCGGGATGCGGGTTTCGAAAATATCAACCTGGACCTGATGCATGGCTTGCCGGACCAGACTCCCGGGATGGCCCTGCAGGATCTGTCCCTGGCCTGTGACTTCGATCCCGCGCACCTGTCGTGGTACCAGCTGACCATCGAACCCAATACCGAGTTCTATAACAAGGTACCGGTGCTCCCCGATGAGGATGCGCTCTGGGATATCTTCAGCCAGGGCAGAGCGCTGCTCGAAGATCGCGGTTTCGGGCAATACGAGGTATCCGCCTACTGCCGCCCGCACCGGGCATCCCGGCATAACCTCAACTACTGGGAGTTTGGCGACTACCTGGGAATTGGCGCCGGAGCCCATGGCAAGGTCACCCTGCTGGAGCAGCAACAGGTCGTCCGCACCCGCAAAACCCGCGCGCCGATCGACTATCTACGCACTCCGCGGCCGGCCCGGGATGCTGTTATCCCGGTCGATACCGGCACCCTGAGCGGGGAATTTATGCTCAATGCGCTGCGCCTTAACCGCGGCTTCCAGGCGCAGCAATTTGAGCGCACCACCGGCCTGCCGTTAAACGCGCTGGCCAAACCCGTCGCAGCGGCACGCCGGGCCGGGCTACTGGAACCGGACGAGCCCTATCGCGCCACCGCGCAGGGCCGGTTGTTTTTGAATAACCTGGTGGCACTCTTTTTTGAATAAGCTGTAGTAGCGCAGTTTTGAGGCGACAGGCTTTCCAGGCAGCGCCGAAAAGATATGATCGGCCACCTGCAACCCGCAATAGAAGTGAATTAAGTAAACTGTCCCCGGAATTCAAAAAACCCTTTGCCCGGGAGCAAGGATTGTCCTAAAATACTGTATAAATATACAGTATTTAAATTAAAATGCCCAAGGTATCCCCACTCGAAACGCTGCTCCACCGCTCCGATATCTGGCGCGCCTCCAGCGTACCCGGCGCGCCCGTCGGCATCCCCAGTGGCCTGCGTCAGCTCGATAAGGCGCTGCATCATCATGGCTGGCCCCGCCATGGCCTGACAGAACTGTTATTTGCCACCCCCGGTAGCGGGGAGTTGAGCCTGCTCGCCCCCAGCCTGGCGCGGCTCAGCCAGCAGCCCGGGTTACTGGTGCTGGTGGCACCACCTTATATTCCCTACGCGCCGGGGTTGCTCGGCTATGGCATCGATGTGTCGCGGCTGCTGGTTATCCAGCTCGAGGCCACGACGGACATACTGTGGGCGACCGAGCAGGCACTCGGGTCCGGCGCCTGTGGCAGCGTCCTGAGCTGGCTGCCGGAAACCGGCATCACCCACAAGCACCTGCGCCGCTTGCAGTTGGCGGCGCAGCGAAATCGCGGGATCAGTGTCCTGTTACGGCCATCGAGCGCCGCCCGCCAGCCCTCCCCGGCGGCGCTGCGTATAACCATCGCAATCCATGGCGGCCAATTACAACTAAATATCCTGAAGCAACGTGGCGGCTGGGCCGGACAGAACGTCAGCCTCGCCCTGCCCGAGCGGCTGACGCGCCAACAACTGCCAGCTAGCGACTTGCCGGTCTATAACCGCCGCGCCAGCCCGCATCGCCAGCTGTCCCCCGGCATGCAGCCGTTGGCCGACCCGCACGGCCTTGACCAAAGCAAGCCCAGTGTCATTCACTAGCGTGCTGCTAAAGACGACCTCCCATGCTGTGGTTCTGCCTGCACTTTCCCTCACTGCCGCTGGAGGTTTTTACCCGGCTGGATGATAACGCCGAGCAACAGGCCGTATTGATCGCGGAGCACCACCGGGTCCTCTGCGCTAACCCCAAGGCCGCTCAACTCGGCGTGGTAACCGGCCAATCGGTGGCAACGGCTAACGCGCTGTGCAACCGGGTGCATACCCTCGAACGCAATCCCGGCCAGGAACGCAAGGCGCTGGCGCAGCTGGCGCAACGCTGTTACCAGTTCACCCCCATGGTCAGCCTGCAACCACCGGCATCGGTCCTGCTGGAGATCAGCGGCAGCCTGGTGCTCTTTAAGGGTTTGGCACAACTGCAAAAGCAACTCCTGCAGGAGCTCGGAGAGCTCGGCTACAGTATCCGCAACGGCAGCGGCCAGACGCCCGGAGCCGCCTGGCTGGCGGCCCGTGCCGGACTGGGTGCAGAAACGCCCGGCGAGCCACGTCGCCAGCTGAAGCAACTGCCGCTGGCGTATCTCGATATCAGTGACAAGCAACGAACGCAATTACAGGACATGGGCTTCTCCCGGCTGGGAGAGCTGTTTGCGCTGCCACCGCATGCCGTCGGCCGGCGCTTTGGGCAGGATTTTTTGCACTACCTGCAACAACTTACCGGGGAGCGCCCGGACCCCAGGCAGCCCATCGAACTGGACGATGCATTTTCCAGCGAGCTGTTTTACATCGATGGCCTGGAAAATATCCAGGCATTGCTGTTCCCTGCCAAGCGCCTGCTGGCCGAACTCGGCCATTACCTGCGCTATCGCCAGTTGCATTGCCGCAGCTTTAACTGGCATTTCGAGCAGCTCGGGAAACAGCGTCATCGACTCACCATGCACCTGTCCAGGCCCCAGAATAACACCGCCAATTTCCTGGAATTGACCCGCATCAGGCTGGAACGACTGGCGCTTGATGGCGCGGTGCACAGCATTACCCTGAGCAGCAACGACTTCGCCGCGGCAAGCGCCGCAAACCAGTCCCTGCTCAAGCTCGACGCCGACCACCAGCAACAGGTGGCGTCCCCGGAGCGGCTGCTGGATAAATTGGGTGCGCGGCTGGGCCAGACCAAACTGTTCGGTATCGCGCCGGTCGACGAGCACGTCCCGGAACTGGCCTGGCGCGCCACCACTACGCCAGCCCTCGGCCAGCGCTACCAGCAGCCGGCTGACAAAAACGCCAACCGGTATGCTGCCGGAGAGCACCACCACACCCGGCCCAGGCCCTCCTGGTTACTGCGCCATCCCGCTCCGCTCCAGCAACGCAACCGCGACCTGTACTGGCAAGGCAAGCGAATCACCCTGCTGCGCGGCCCGGAGCGCATCGACAGCCATTGGTGGCAATCCTCGGCAGTACGCCGGGATTACTTTGTCGCCCGCCGCGAAGACGGCGGCCTATACTGGATTTATCGCGAGGTCACCAGCCCCTGCTAATACTAGTACTCCGTCCACCTGATAATTACGGATGCAGCGTTGCTGTGGTGTTTCGCAACAAGGCACAGCGAGCAGGGAATGGTTGCTCCCTTTCAAAACGCTGTAACGCGGTGGCGGGACACCACAGCAGCGCCCTGTGGGTTGGCGTGTCAGCGCCCATGGACAGCGTTGCGTCTCTTGTCAAGGGAGTTACCATTGCCTGCGAGTCGCGCCTTGCCATGAACGCTGACACATCAACTGAATGCGTAATTATCAGGTGGACGGAGTACTAACAACAACGCTACACACTCTGGAAGCGGGTTAACTGCCATGGCAACAAGCACGACTAACCAAATCAACACCAACAACAGCGTCGATGCCTACTCGCCGCCCCAGGTCGCCCATCGCGTCGAGACTGTTGGCATAAAAAAGGCACAAATGCCCACCCTGCAACTACTGGTGCTGGGCGTTTTGGCCGGCGCCTTTATCGCGTTTGGCGGCATGTTCTATACCCTGGTCATCACCGGCAGCGACTTGCCACTGGGCATCACCCGCCTGCTCGGCGGTGTCGCATTCTCGCTGGGCCTGGTGCTGGTGATTGTCGGGGGCGCAGAACTGTTCACCGGTAACAACCTGATCGTTATGGCCTGGGCGGACCGCAAGGTCTCTTCTACCGCGCTATTACGAAACTGGGCCCTGGTTTATGCGGGCAACCTGATCGGCTCGCTGGGCACCGCCGTGCTGGTGTACCTGTCCGGCACCCTGGCGATGGGAGATAATGCCGTCGCCGAAACCGCTATTGGCATTGCCGTCGGCAAGACCTCGCTACCATTCCTGCAGGCGTTTGTGCGGGGAATCCTGTGCAATGTACTGGTTTGCCTGGCGGTATGGATGTGTTTCAGCGCCCGCAGCGTCACTGCCAAGATACTGGCCATCATTTTCCCCATATCGGCCTTCGTCGCGCTCGGGTTTGAACACAGCGTGGCCAATATGTACCTGATCCCCATCGGCATGCTGGAAGATGCTTTCGGAAACACCACGCTCTCCGCCACCCTGGACGTCAGCACCCTGAACCTTGCCGGCCTGCTCGGCAATCTGGTACCCGTTACCCTCGGCAACATTGTGGGCGGCTCGCTACTGGTCGCGCTGGTGTACTACCTCGTTTATATTCGCAGCGAGGGACAAGGAATGTAGCCATAGGCCGCTTTTCGGTTTTGCAAAATACTGTATAAATATACAGTATTTTGCTATTCTGCTTATATGCCCTATGCCGAACTGCACTGCATCAGCAACTTCACTTTCTTGCGCGGCGCCTCCCGCCCGGAAGAACTGGTGACACAAGCTGCCGAGCTCGACTATTCCGCGCTCGCAATTACCGACGAGTGCTCCCTTGCCGGCGTCGTCAAGGCCCATGTGGCCGCCAAAAACTGCGGCATCAAGCTCATTATTGGTAGCGAGTTTGCCTTGCAGGACGGCTCCCGCATCGTGGCCCTGGCGCCCAATCGTAGTGCCTATGCCCAGTTGTCGGGCTTTATTACCCTGGCGCGTCGACGCGCCGACAAAGGCGCTTACCAGGTGCAGCTCAGGGACTTTGAATTGAGCCTCCCCGATTGCCTGGGCATCTGGCTGCCGCCGACCGCCCCAAACCCTGCAACAACTCTCGTAACAACCCTTGCGACCACCTCTGCCACAACGGCCCCGGCAACCGGCAGCGCACTCAAGGATTATTTTCCCGCCGGTCTGTGGCTTGGCGTCGAGTGCTTTTATCAGGACCAGCAACAGCACTACCTCGACTGTTACGCGCTGGCCCGGCAACTGCAGCTCGACATGGTGGCCTGTGGCGATGTGCATATGCATCATCCCGACCGCAAGCCGCTGCAGGATGCGCTCACTGCCATTCGCCTGAACACCGCCATCGACCAGCTCGGCAGCCACAGCCAGAGCAACCGTGAGCGCTACCTGCGGCCGATCAGGAAACTGCAGCGTATATACCCGCGCGCATTACTGGAAGAGAGCGTGCATGTCAGCCAGCTCTGCAGTTTCTCCCTCGACGAGTTGCGTTACCAGTATCCCCACGAGGTCATTCCGCCGCAATTCACCGCGCCGCAGTACCTGCGCCAACTGGCGGAGCAGGGCGCCCGACAACGCTGGCCGGAAGGCATTAGCGACGAGATCCGCCGGCAGCTCGAAAGCGAACTCGAGCTGATTCGTGAGTTGCGTTACGAATATTACTTCCTCACCGTCTATGACCTGGTCGCCTTCGCCCGCAGCGAGGGTATTCTCTGCCAGGGGCGAGGCTCGGCCGCCAACTCGGTGGTGTGCTACTGCCTGTTTATTACCGAGGTAAATCCGCAGCAGGCCTCGCTGCTGTTTGAGCGTTTTATCTCCCGGGAGCGCAATGAACCACCGGACATCGATGTCGATTTCGAGCATGAACGGCGCGAAGAGGTGATTCAGTACATCTACAAGAAGTATTCCCGCGAACGTGCCGCGCTGGCGGCTACCGTCATCACCTACCGGGCGCGCAGCGCGGTCCGCGATATCGGCAAGGCGCTGGGGCTGGACCCGCTGTTTGTCGACCAGCTGTCCAAATCCCTGGCCTGGTGGGACCGCAAGAACGACCTCCTGAAACGCTTCAGGGACGCCAATCTCGGCGATGGCCGGATCGCCGAGCTGTTTATGTTCCTGATCAATGAGATTCTCGGGTTTCCGCGCCACCTGTCGCAGCACGTGGGCGGTTTTATTATCTGTGATCGCCCCGTCAGCGAACTGGTGCCGGTGGAGAATGCCAGCATGGCGGAGCGTACCGTGATCCAGTGGGACAAGGAGGACATCGAGGCACTGGGGCTGCTCAAGGTCGACGTGCTGGCGCTGGGCATGCTGAGTGCGATTCGCAAGTGCCTGGCGCTGGCCAACCAGTATTGCGACCCGCCGCTGAGCCTGGCGAATATTCCCCGCGAAGACCCGCACACCTACCGGATGCTATCGCGTGCCGATAGCGTCGGGGTCTTCCAGGTAGAATCCCGTGCCCAGATGTCGATGCTGCCGCGCCTCAAGCCCGAGTGCTTCTACGACCTGGTTATCCAGGTGGCGATCGTGCGCCCCGGCCCGATCCAGGGCGACATGGTGCATCCCTATTTACAGCGCCGCGCGGGGGAAGAGCCTGTGCATTATGAGAACGACGAGATCAAGTCGGTACTGGAGCGCACCCTCGGCGTGCCTATCTTCCAGGAACAGGTCATCAAGCTGGCAATGGTTGCCGCGGGATTCAGCGGCGGCGAGGCCGACCAATTGCGCCGCGCCATGGCCAGTTGGGGCAAGAATGGCAACCTGCTCAGGTTTCGCCAAAAGCTGATCGACGGCATGCTGGCCCGCGGCCATTCCGAGGATTTCGCCGAACGGGTATTCAACCAGATGAAGGGCTTCGGCAGTTACGGCTTCCCCGAATCCCACGCCGCCAGTTTTGCGCTGCTGGTGTACCTCTCCGCCTGGCTGAAATGCCACCACCCCGCCGCGTTTTACAGCGCCATCATCAACAGCCAGCCGATGGGGTTTTATTCGCCCTCGCAACTCGTCCAGGACGCCCGCCGCCATGATATCGTGGTGCGTCCTGTCGACATCGATCACAGCCACTGGGATTGCACCCTCGAGGACTGCGCCGCAATGCCGGAGAGGCAACCGGTGATTCGCCTCGGCATGCGACTGGTCAAGGGCTTTAATGAGCGCGCGGCAGAACGCCTGGTTTTGGCTCGCCAACAGCGGCCTTTTCGCAACCTCCAGGACCTGTGCCAGCGCGCCCGGCTCAATCAGCTGGAACGTACTGCGCTGGTGCGCGCCAACACCCTGATCCGGCTCAGCAAGCATCGCCACCAGGCCCACTGGCAAAACCAGGCCATTGAAGAGGCGCGCCCCCTGCTGGAATACCAGGTCCGCGCAGATTCCCGGCAACTCAACGACGACATACAACTGCCTGCACCCAGCGAAGCCGAAGACCTTTGTGCCGATTACAATAGTACTGGCCTGACCCTCAACCGCCACCCCATGGCCATCCTGCGCGACCAATACCCGTTTAACCAATGCAGGACCGCGCAGGCTTTGCCGGCTCTCAACCATGGCCGCCTGGTGCGCGTCGCCGGCATCGTCACCGGAAGACAACGCCCCGTCACCGCCTCCGGCGTGATTTTCCTGACCCTTGAGGACGAAACCGGCAACCTCAATGTGATCGTTTGGAAGACGCTACAGGATCGCTACCGGCAGGCACTGCTGACCGGAAAACTGTTACTGATAAAGGGCATCATGGAACGCAAGGATTCGGTGATTCATATCGTCGCCGGGCAGATCATCGACCATAGCCAGGCGATAGAAGGCATGCTGTTGCCGTCGCGGGATTTTCATTAGCACGTAGCCCAACAACACCCGGCGTCCAATAGATGCACTCGAAGATCGGCGTATATCCGGGAAAAGCCGAAAAAGGGCTCGCTTTGTTTCGAACCAGCACGCCCTTACTGTCCAACAAACAGGTGACTTTAATAAATTCAGAGGGTTACAATGCCAGCGAGGGTAGATACGGAGAACCGCACAACTAAACAAGCGAGTCATCTCGCTTTTTACGGGAGGGAATCTATCGCTTTGTAAAATTTCCGCTCAATAGTACTAAATTAGAATTCGACCGAGAATTGCAATGGGAGGCGGCTCTCTATACAAATGTTATGCCTGAGGTAAGCGACCATGACGAGAATTGAGCATGCAAACATTACCGTCCCTGATATTGACGCTGCCATATCATTTCTAAATGTGGCAGCACCTGATTTTACAATTAGAAAAGACGCTACGGCCAAAGAGGGTTACCGTTGGGTGCACATCGGCAACAATGAGCACTATATAGCGCTTCAGGAGCCACACCTGGATGCCGTCCCTGAACATCCCAAAAAAACGTACAAGAACTTCGGCGTGAACCATCTCGGGCTGGTTGTAAAAAACCTGTCCGAAATAGAAGAGGCGCCGGTATATGCTGGCTATAAAAGAGGCATCAATGTTCCGCCAGAGCGATTTAGAAAACGCCTGTATTTTTACGATTCTGCCGGGTTTGAATGGGAGCTAATCGAATATTATTCAAATTTGCCGTCCGAAAAATTTTAATACGAACATGAAGCATGATAATTCGTTCAGCCGGATTGCCATTTCGCGCACTGCCGCTCACTCCAGGGCAGCCGGGTAATTCAAGCGTCAGGTGACATTGATGCAAAGAGAAACTCCTACCCCATGACAAACAAATTGACACTTCCGCCGGGGCCGATAATGCGGCGGGTAGAAGGCATCGTGGTTTGCATTTGCGGATTAGGCTGTTTTTTGGTGTTTGCACTCATAAAATTTGATTTGTGCGCCACGAGAGATTGCAAAAAACTAGTCGTCACAAAATTCTACGCAGCACTGCCGGAAATATATCTTGCTTACGGGACTGCGTGTATATTGACTGGCGTATTTTTATATTCGAATAAGGAAGTGAATCGAACATTTAGACTAGGGATAGAGATGGCAGTTTTGATTGGGTTTGTGCTTTCAGGAATGATAGCTTTTGGCATGGCAATCGAAATGAGAAATGTCACATAAGCGCATGCAGTCGGTCTGTATCACTCGCTGCGCGAGTACCACCGCCGCTGCGAGGCGTTATGACTACACATGAACATTCGAGTTTCCAAGATTCTGAATACGATCGCGCTATTAGGTCTTGTGGCTTTGGCCATTTCAGCCATCCCGTCGTTTTTACATCCGAAGTTCGAAGTAACTAATAGTGCTGCGGAGACAGTTTCGGTCACTGCGGTGTGGCGTAACAATGAAAAAGAGCTGGGCGACATCCCCCCGGAGGCCACGCAAAAATTTGCTGTGAATGATGAAGCAGCGATGGTTTTTCGAGTTTCCTATGCGAAAGGCATGGTCATCGAAAGCGAGCCAATATATTTTTCAAGTGGTATGAGGGTGATCGCAACGATCTCCAACTCGGCTATCGATGTGCGATCCGACTTTGAAATATAACCTGTCATTAGCTGCATAGATCTATGACAAAGGGGCTAAACCGCCGCTAACGCGGCGCTTGAGCTGAGCGTTAGGTGCCATGTACGCAGGAAGAGCAGAAGAGCCAGTAGAGTGCCCAATATGTGGCACTACATTGTGGGAGCGCCGACCACCATTCAGGCTCGGCCCAGGACGTTTTACTTGTGAAAAATGTGGCACATCACTTCGTTTTTCGGCCCGGTCGCAAAGAAGATTGGTGTGCGTCCTTATTCTGGTATGTACTCTTGGTCCCGGAGCCTGGCTGGCACATCATATCTTTGGCGAGATAGCAGGTATAGTTGCCGTAATGTCCGGTGCTCTCGTGGCACTGGGAATGTTGGTGTGGCAGGGTAAAGTACCCCAGGTAGAGCTGGATAAGTGACATCATGCAAATCACTCACAAGTGGCCGGTTAAAAGCGGGCCCTTTCATTTCGT